>CAZSGS010000247.1:0-4321 GCA_964606365.1 uncultured Wenzhouxiangella sp.
CGTTCGGATAGCCCCGCGCTGATCGGGCGAACCTGGGCCTCAACTGTTCTTTATCCAGGCGTCCTGCAGGGATTCAACGGATGTATTGATTTCGCGCAGGCGCTCGAGGGTCAGGCCGTCGACGACCGAAAAGACACGATCGGCGGCGGCGATGACGTGCTGCGCTTCGCGGGTGAGATGGCCGCCCGGACGGATGCCGGTGCCGACAACGCTCAGGCGGCCGCCCCTGTTCGTCAAAGGATCACGAATTGCAGCGTGTTGTCGTCCACGCCGGTTGCCTCGGCGATCTTCTTCTTGTCGCCGCTGAGGATCAGTTCCTGGTGCGCCGCCGGAACGGCGAACTCGTCCATGACGCCCTTCGGATCGCGCTTGAACCGCTCTCTTGTTTCGGGATTCTCGGCGAGTGAGGAAAGCAACTTGCGTGTGCTGTCGGACATGGTTTCATTCCCAGTGGTTGAAAAAACGAAAAGGACCGGCGAGCAGGTCAGCTGGCCGGGTGCAGCCAGTCTGGCGCGGCAAGACTGAAACAGCGCTGCAGCATGTCCTCGGCGGACTGCAGCGCGCCTTCGCTCCAGCCCTGCGCCGTGCTGTAGCTTTCGCCGCAGATGTGCAGGGAGACGCCGGGCACCGGCGCGCACATCACGGCGGCCTGCTCCCAGCTCTTCCAGCCGGGCAGCCAGGCATGCCAGCCGCCGCCATAGGGCCACGGACTCCAGTCGATGAACCGTCCGCTCGTTGGCTTCGGCACATCGACGCCGTGCATCTCCGACAGCTCGCGCCGAATCTCGGTCAGCGCAACCTCGCCGAGGTCGCTTTCGAGCCTGAGGCCGCGGCCGCTGTCGGGCGCCAGCGCGCGCCAGAAGCTGACCGCGTCGGTATCGGCGTAGCTGGCCAGCATCAGCGCCTGCCCCGATCCCTTGTCGACGCCCATGTAGTAGCACTGGCGCATGGGCAGGTCGGTGTGGGACACGCCGTAGCTCCCGTCGGCGATCTTTCCCGGCCCGTCGGGCACACTGCGCCACCACGGCTTGTCGAAGGTCAGGAAAATCTTGCACGCCGGCACGCCCTCGACGGCCCTGGCCTGCAAAGCCAGCTCACCCCCGCGCAGCGCGGGACTGGCTTCGATCACCCGGGTGAGCGGCAGCCTCGGGATCGCCAGGATGACCCGATCGGACTCAAGTTCCCGGTCGCGGCCGTCGGCATGAACGACCAGGCGCAGCCGGTCGCCCGCGGTCTCGATACGGCGAAGCACATGGCGTCGATGGATCGCGGCACCGCTGTTCTCGACGGCTTCGGCCAGGGCCTCGGGCAGGTGCTGGTAGCCGTGGGTGAGCCGGTACCACTTGCCGCTTTGCTCGACCACGATCGAGACCATGGCATCGAAGGCATTCCAGTTCGACAGCATTTCGTAGGTGCTGATCATCCCCCGAAGTGCAAGCCAGGCCTCGTTGCTGATCACGCGCGAAAGCAGGTTCCAGAATCCCCAGCGCCACAGCGGCCGACCGTCGAACTCGTGCCGCTTGAGGTAGTCGAGCGTCTCGTTCCGCGAGCCGTTCGGGTTCTGCGGCCACAGGTTCTCGATATCCGGCGCAATGCGGGTGCAGGCCAGGTCCAGCAGCTGGTAGTAGCTCAGACCCTGCTCATCCGGCGCCAGGTTGAAGGGCTGGATCTTCGGGTCGGAGAACTGGGCCACCTTGAATCGCGTGGCGCGCAGCCAGGCGAAATCGGGCCGGGGCTCGACGGCTTCCTTCGGCAGGTCGAAGACTCGGCTGCACAGACCGTAGACCAGCGGCTGCTGGTCATTGAAGAACATGCCGCCCAGCTCGGCCGGCAGAGTGCTGTCGGGCTGCATCTTAAGCGACCACAGCCGGCCGCCGATGCGGTCGGTGGCCTCGAGCACGGTCAGGCTGGCCGGATCGTGACCGGCCTCGATCAGCCGCCAGGCCGAATACAGACCGGAAACGCCGGCGCCGATGATGGCGATGTTGTCTGTGGTCATGCCTCGTGCCTGAGCGGGGCGCGGGAGGGGCCGTGCCGAAATGGCGTGGCCTTGTCGGGATCGAAGGGCACGGCGCGGTTGCGCCCGGCCTGCTTGGCCTGATAGAGCGCCTGGTCGGCCATGCGCAGGATGTCGCTGACCGCGCATTTGGGCGAGATGCTCGAGACCACGCCGATGCTGGTGGTCACGCGCATGTCCGCGCCTTCGAACAGGAAGGAACGCTCGGCCACCGTCTCGATGATTCGGCGGGCCACCTGCAGGCCGGTTCGCTCCTTCTGATCGGAGAGCACGATGACGAACTCGTCGCCGCCGAGGCGGCAGACCACGTCGCCCTCGCGCAGGACCTGCTGGCAGCGCCGCACCAGTTCGCGTAGCACCATGTCGCCGGCGGCGTGACCGTACTCGTCGTTTATTTCCTTGAAGTTGTCGAGATCAATAATCAGCACGGCCCGGTCGAAGGAATCGCTCGAGGCGCCCGGCATCACGCTGTCGAGATAGGTCTGCAGGAAGCGCCGGTTGTAGGCGTCGGTGAGCGGATCGAGGTTGGCCAGCCGCGCGGCCTTGTGCTGTTCCTCGATCGCCCGGGCGTGGCGCTGGTAGAGCTGGCGCACGCGCCAGGTCAGGCCCAGCGCGAGGATACTGCCTTCGACCACCGCGCCGAAATAGATCAGGTACTCGAAAACGTCGGTCCTGGGCACGACATCCAGCGACATGAAAACACGCGAGAAGCCGCTGAGGATGAAGACGGCCCAGGCGGCGAGGAAGATATAACCCTCGGTCGCGCCGCGACGGCCGGCGACGAAGGCACCCCACAGAAGCAGGATCTGGGTGAGCAGTTGAAGCGGCTGAAGCGCGGTAAGGCCGGCCAGCAGATAGGCTTCCGGCATCAGCGTCAGCGCGAGAAACACCGCACCGAGCAGGCCCAGCGCGACCTGGATCACCCGCGTCAGCCGCGGCACGTGGCGCTGCGGATTGACGAAAGCCAGGAAGAACAGGCCGATCGTGATCAGGGTCGCGGTCGAAAACAGGATGTGCAGCCGCGTGACGTGTTGCAGCAGGGCGTCGGGCAACAGGTAGGTCTGGATCAGCCCGGAATCGATGCCCAGCAGTAGCAGCAGGCTGATCATGGCCATCACGTAGAACAGGTGGCCACGCTGGCGCAGGTTCAGATAGAGCACGAAGTTGTGAAATACCAGTGCAATCAATGCGCCGAAGATCAGGCCGAAGACCAGGAAGTTCGTCTGCTTCGAGACAACGAATGATCCGCCGTCTTCGATCCATAGATCGAGCGGCTGGAGACTGCCCTGAAAGGTTTCGACGCGCAGAAGCAGCGTCTGGGTCTGTCCCGGCGGCACGCGGAAATCGACGGCGAACTGGCGCCCGACCGTTTGTGCCGTCACCGCCCGATCGAAGGCCGCCGCGTGTTGTGCGAGTTCACCACCGGGGCCGGGCACGAAGACATCGAGGTTCTCGAAGAATCGTCGGGCGATGCGAAGCACGTACTGCCCGTCGGAATCACGGGGCGCAGCCACGCGCAGCTTGAGCCACAGCGGCGGCGCGTTGCGCTCGAGTTCGTCCGAATAGGGCCCGAAACCGGCATCACTGCGAATCAGCGCCGCCGGGTCCAGCGTCCGCTCGGGGTCGGGGCGCACGCTGGCCGAGGACTTGATGTCGGCAATCGTCCCCTGAGTGGGCAGCTGGATCAGCTCGGCGCGGTGCTGCGCGAACATCGGCCCGGAGGCGAGGAGCAAAAGCAGCGCCCACGCGAGACAGCGGCGACCAACACGATCGCTCACTGGCTACGCTCCGGGAGATGGCGGCGGACGCCAAAGGTCATGACAGATGTTTTTCTCGAACCCTTTGGCGCAAAGAGTAAACGCGAAGGTCGCACAAGTCCACTTGATCACATGTGTCGACTGCAATCATGACGCCGTTCTCCGACCTCATCCGCCCAGGGAGCCTCTGAACAACTCTGCGCGGGCGCGAAGGGTTTTGCGGGAGAAGCCGCATCTCGCGTGTTGCGCCCCTCGGCCGTAGCGACGGCTACTGTCACTCGCGTCGCACCACACGATCTGCGGCTTTTCTGACTGAAACGCGCTCCGCGCATAATTGTTCAGAGGTTCCTTAGTCTTCGGGACGCCTGACCACCATGGTATGCAGGCGGCGATCATCAGCCGTCTCAACTTCAAACTGCCAATCGCCCGCAGTGATGGTTTCTCCAGCCTCTGGCAAACGACCGAACTCGGCAACGACCAGCCCACCAATCGTGTCGTATTCCTCATCGCTGAATTCAGTGCCCAGAACTTCGTTGAAATCTTCAAT
>CAZSGS010000248.1:0-3282 GCA_964606365.1 uncultured Wenzhouxiangella sp.
GAGAAAGTTCACGCCACCATCGGGCGTCAGCTGCTCGCCCGCAGCGCCAACTTCCAGGTCGAGGTCGTCTCCAACCCCGAGTTTCTCAAGGAAGGCGCCGCGGTCGAGGACTGCATGCGCCCCGACCGGATAATCATCGGTACGCGCTCGAACGCCGTCGCCGACCAGCTCAGGCAGCTCTACGCGCCCTTCAACCGCAACCGGGACCGTCTGATCATCATGGACGTGCGATCGGCCGAACTGACCAAGTACGCGGCCAACGCCATGTTGGCGACCAAGATCAGCTTCATGAACGAGATGGCCAACGTCGCCGAGCGGGTCGGCGCCGATATCGAGATGATTCGCAAGGGGATCGGTTCGGATCCGCGCATCGGCTGGCATTTCATCTACCCGGGCGCCGGCTACGGCGGGTCGTGCTTTCCCAAGGACGTTCGCGCGCTTGCCAGCACGGCCCGCGAGCACGACGTCGAGCCGGAACTGATCGCCGCCGTCGAGTCGGTCAACGAGCGACAGAAACGGCATCTTTTCGAACTACTGGTCGCGCACTACGGCAGTGTCGAGGCCTTGCGCGGAAAATCCTTCGCGCTGTGGGGGCTGTCGTTCAAGCCGGATACCGATGACATGCGCGAGGCCTCCAGCCTCACGCTGATCGGGCAGTTGCTCGAGGCCGGCGCAAGCGTTCGCGCTTTCGATCCCGAAGCGATGGATGCGGCCCGAGGCATTTTCGGCGAGCGTGACGGTCTGGTCTTCTGCGACAGCGCCGAAGCCGCCGCAACCGGAGCGGACGCCTTGGTCGTGCTGACCGAGTGGAAGCAGTTCAGAAGCCCCGATTTCGGCCTGCTCGAGCGCTCGCTTGCCGATCGCGTGTTATTCGACGGGCGCAATCTGTTCGAGCCCGCCGACGTCGAGGCACGCGGGCTGGCCTACTATGCGATCGGCCGGGGTCGATCCTGCGCGGGGGCATGATCGGGGCGGCGGCCTCGGTGCGTTGTACCGAAACGGATATCGATCCATGAGCCACAATCTCAGCGACCATCTGCGGCGACTCGAAGCCGAGTCCATTCATATCATTCGCGAAGTCGCGGCGGTGTTCTCCGATCCGGTGATGCTGTATTCCATCGGCAAGGATTCCGGCGTGATGCTGCACCTGGCGCGCAAGGCATTCCATCCTTCGCCGCCGCCGTTTCCCTTGTTGCATGTCGATACAACCTGGAAATTCCGGGAGATGTACAGGTTCCGTGACCGGATCGCCCGGGAAGCCGGAATGGAACTGATCGTGCACACCAACCAGGAAGGTGTCGAGCAGGGAGTCGGTCCGTTCACGCATGGATCGAGGGTGCACACCGACGTCATGAAGACCCAGGCGTTGAAGCAGGCGCTGGACAAACACGGATTCGATGCCGCTTTCGGCGGCGCGCGGCGCGACGAAGAGCGTTCGCGCGCCAAGGAGCGCGTGTTCTCCTTTCGCGACCGGAATCATCGCTGGGATCCCCGGAACCAGCGCCCGGAGCTGTGGAACATCTACAACGGCCGCGTTCACAAGGGCGAATCGATTCGCGTCTTTCCGCTCTCGAACTGGACCGAGCTCGATATCTGGCAGTACATCTATGCCGAGGATATTCCGATGGTGCCGCTGTACTTCGCGGCGGAACGCCCGGTGGTCGAGCGCGACGGCATGCTCATCATGGTTGACGACGATCGCATCCCGCTCGCGCCCGGGGAATCGCCCGAAATGAAGATGGTCCGTTTCCGCACCCTGGGATGCTATCCCCTGACCGGTGCGGTCGAGTCGAACGCGACCACGCTGCTCGAGGTCATCGAGGAGACGATCGCGGTTCGTCACTCGGAGCGCCAGGGGCGCGCGATCGACAAGGATGCCGGCGCGAGCATGGAAGAAAAGAAGATCCAGGGCTACTTCTGACCGGGTCGCCCTTGCGCCGCACGACAAGCTGGAACGGAAAATTCATGGCTGAACTGGAAATCGAGAAGGTACTGGCGGCGGATTCCCGGAAGGATCTGCTTCGATTCATCACCTGCGGGTCGGTGGACGACGGCAAGTCCACCCTGATCGGTCGCCTGCTGTTCGATTCCAGGCAGGTGTACGAGGACCAGCTCTCGGCGGTGGCCAGGGATTCTCGCAAGTGGGGCACCACCGGCGACGAGGCCGACCTGGCGCTACTGGTCGACGGTCTGCAGTCGGAGCGCGAGCAGGGCATCACGATCGACGTGGCCTACCGCTACTTCTCCACCGCGAAGCGGAAATTCATCATTGCCGACACGCCGGGCCACGAGCAGTACACGCGCAACATGGCCACCGGTGCATCGACGGCCGATGCCGCCGTGATCCTCGTCGATGCCCGCAAGGGCGTGCAGACGCAAACGCGGCGTCACTCCTACATCGTGTCATTGCTGGGAATCGACAAGGTCGTGCTGGCGGTCAACAAGATGGACCTCGTGGACTACGACCAGGAGCGTTTCGACGCGATCTGCGAAGACTACCGGGGCTTCGCCAACAAGCTCGAGTTCGGCGACGTGCGCTGTCTGCCGGTCGCAGCGCTGGGTGGCGACAACGTCACCACCAGAGGAGACAACCTGGCGTGGTTCGATGGCCCGACATTGATCGAACTTCTCGAGGGCCTGCCGGTCGGCGAGACGCTGCCGGAGGAAGCGTTCCGACTGCCGGTGCAGTACGTCAACCGACTCAGTTCAGATTTCCGGGGCTTCTCGGGGACGATTTCGCGTGGTCGCGTCGCGCCCGGAGCGCCCGTGATGGTCATGCCCTCGGGCCGCCAGAGCCGGGTCGAACGAATCGTTACCTTCGACGGTGATCTCGATTGCGCGAATGCGGGGCAGGCGGTGACCCTGACCCTGACCGACGAGATCGACATCAGCCGCGGCGACCTGCTGGTTCACCCGGACTCGCGTCCGCGAGTGGCCGAGGCGCTGGATGCCCGGGTGGTTTGGATGGCGGATACCCCGCTGCTGCCGGGGCGTCAGTACGACGTCAAGATGGGGCCGAGGACCCTGAGCGCGATTCCGGAACTGGTCCATCACCGCATCGACGTCAACAGCCTGGAACATCAACACGTCGAACAGCTCGGGCTCAACGAGATCGGACTGGTTCGCTGGCGTCTCGGCGGACCGGCGGCTTTCGACGCCTACCAGGAAGACCGCCAGACCGGCGCATTCGTGGTCATCGACCGCATCAGCAACCTGACGGTCGGGGCGGGCATGATCGTGCGACCGGTTACCGACACGCTGGCCGACAAGTCACGCGACGTC
>CAZSGS010000248.1:3292-4304 GCA_964606365.1 uncultured Wenzhouxiangella sp.
CGTCTGGCACGAGCACAAGATCAGCAAGACCCAGCGCGCCGGGCAGAAAGCTCAGCGGCCGGCCGTGCTGTGGTTTACCGGTCTGTCCGGTGCGGGCAAGTCCTCGGTGGCCAACGCCCTCGAGCAGGCCCTGTTCCAGCGCGGCCATCACAGCTACCTGCTCGACGGCGACAACGTGCGTCACGGGCTCAACCGGGACCTGGGCTTCACCGACGAGGAGCGCGTGGAGAACATCCGCCGGATCGGCGAAGTGGCCCGCCTGATGGCCGATGCCGGCCTGGTCGTGCTGACGGCATTCATTTCGCCGTTCAGATCCGACCGCGCGATGGTCCGCGAGCTGATGGAGCCGGGCGAGTTCGTCGAGATTCACGTCAAGGCCAGCCTCGAAGTGTGTGAGCAGCGCGACCCCAAGGGCCTGTACGCCAAGGCCCGGGCGGGCGCCATTCGGCACTTCACGGGCATCGATTCGCCCTACGAGCCGCCGGAGCACGCCGAGATCGTGGTCGATACCGAGAAGCTGTCGGTCGAGGAAGGCGTGGATGTGGTGCTCGAATACCTCAAGCGGCGCGGGATTCTGCATTGAGTTGACCGTCGCGGATGCGACCGCGACCTACGCGGGCTTGGTTGGGGTAGGTCGGGGCCGCGTCCCCGACGGACGAGGTGTCCGGTCTGTACTTCCTTGGCTGACGTGTGATCCGGGTTGCGAGGTTGACCTGCGCACGAAACCGCCCCTGCTCCGCGATTTTTTGAGTCGCTTCAGGTGCACCTGGCTGAGAGAAGTGGGATCAATAAGATGGTGCCCAGGGGGAGACTCGAACTCCCACATCCTTTCGGATACCAGCACCTGAAGCTGGCGCGTCTACCAATTCCGCCACCTGGGCCGGTGGAAGCGCGGCATTATAGTGCAAGCCGCGTGGATTTCCAAATCGATTTTCTCGATTTTTCCCCGGCAAAAAAGAAGGCGGCCGGAGTGCGGGAACTCCGGCCGCCGGGGTAGGTGTGGCCCAGGCAA
>CAZSGS010000249.1:0-4296 GCA_964606365.1 uncultured Wenzhouxiangella sp.
CTTTGAAGCGCGTTTTTTGGCTACTTTTTTCGCGCGGGAAAAAAGTTGCTCGCCGAAAGCGCCTGCGAAGCAGGCCGGGCGAAACCGCAGTTGACGTGTCGAGGCCCGCACCGCGACCGGCGGGCGCAAGCCCCTCCAATACCAGAGGCGTGAAGCGCCCCCCGAACGCGACCGGTACCCGATCCGTAGGATGCGTGGAGCAAAGCGCAACGCATCAATTCAACTCCCGCAACCATCCGTCGGGGACGCGGCCCCGACTTACGGATCGATCTCGGCCAGCCGTACCACGAACTCCGTCAGGTACCAGGTCGTGGTCGCCTCGAAGCCCGAGTCGCTCAAGCCGTACACCCAGATGCGGCCGGTTTCGTCGCTGGTGACCGAGAATTCCTGCCCGGCCGTGGAGACGCGCTTGAGCCGCCAGGGGGCGTCGGTGCCGCCGCAGTATTCCTCGTCGGCGCCGTTGGCCATGTCGCCTGCGCTCAGTGCGCGCTCGCCCGCCGAGGCCTGCTGGCCCAGGTCCAGCGTGGCGCGCCGATAGCCGTCGACGACCGTGTAGTCCGGCTTTTCGCCGGCCGCGCCCAGGCGCATGTGGACCGACTCGCCCGGTGCCCCGCCCACGCCGGCGCAGCCCGACGGTTCGTTGGTGGCGAACTGCATCTCCAGGCTTGCGCGATAGCGTGTTTCGGGCTGCAGTCCGTCGACGGGGCGCATGACCACCATCATCAGGTCGTCCGAGCGGTTGTTGCCGCTCACGCGCAGCCCCGCGAGGTCCTGCCAGGGTTCCGGCAGCGTGGCCCGTTCGAAGGCGAGGTCGAAATTGTTCTCGTCGCCGGCGGGATAGTCGAGAAAAAGCGCCTCGAAGCCATGTGATTGCGATGCCGGCTTCCAGCGACGTTCCTGCGGCCACGGGTCCGACTCGCTGCAATGCGAGCCGTCGATCCGCGTCACCCGCTCGAGCGGGTACTCGGCCGGCTGGTAGATGCCGTCCGCCGGCGTGTAGGACAGCGCGGCCGAGTCGCAGCCGGTGCGGCGCACGACGACATCGCCCCAGTCGCGGCCGTCGATGCTGTCGGTGTCGAAGTCCGGCGGGAACCGCGTCCCACGGTAGTCCCGGAGCTCGGCGCGGAGCGTGTCGCCCTCGATCTCGCCGGTTCCCGTCAGCCAGATCGGGTTGCCTTCCGTGTCGAAGGTGTACCAGGCGACCACGGCCGTGCTCAGGTCGAGCACTTCGATCTGCAGCCCGTGACCCACCTGGGAGGGGACGTACCAGTTGCCGGTCATGTCCGCGTCGATGGGTTTGGCCTGACACATGCCCGCCGCCAGAAGTGCGGCGACGGCGAGCGTTTGAAGCATGTTCTTGTTCATGGCGGTTCATCCTCTTCCGGTTGAAACTCGCCCCTTGTGCCATCGCACACTAGCGAACCGGCCGCCGCGCGTCAACGCGGTGGCCTCAGCGCCTGAGCTGGTGGTACGGCGTGCGAAACCAGATGATGATGCTGGCCAACAGCCCGGCCGCGGCCAGCCAGAACAGCTTGCGCCAGATCGTGCTCATCGAGCCGAGGATTTGCATGTCGGCGACGTAGATCGTCTCGCAGGCGCCGTCGCCGGTGTCGGTGCGCGTCGTCGAGGTCTGGCGGAACGGGCCGCCGGGCTCGCCGTACTCGGCCAGCCAGCCGTTGATGCGCACCTGGTCGCCGACCTCGAGTTCGTCGATGCGTTCGCGCACGCGTCGGGAATCGGTGATCAGGTGATTGTTGGACAGCTTGTGCTTGTCGAAGCTGCGCCAGGCGCGTTCGTCGCGCGTCGAGAAAGTGCAGGTGAACTCGCCGTTCCAGAATTCGAAGGCGTTGAGGTCCACGTCCGTGGCGTTCGCCCCCCAGACGACGCACAGGTCGGCGACGTTGATGTAGTCGTTCCAGCGCCGGTGCAGGCCGTAGTCCTGCGAGAAGCGCTTGAAGGAAACCACCAGCCCGGTCAGTTCGTATCGATAACGTGGGCGTACGACGTATTCGACGTCGTTCGCCCGCGTGGTGAACTCGGGTTTCTCGACCGGCGTCTGCCGAGGCTCCTCGGCCACGGCCGGGTGGATCCACATGTCGGGGTCGAAGTCGTCGTGCTTGAACCATGAAGCCGCCAGGAGCATCAGGCTTCCGAAGAACATCCAGGCAACGAGACGTCGGCGTGAAAGCAAGCGAACGAACCCCTCGATCGGTCGTGACGAAATACGCCATTATCCATATCGACGGGCCCGCGCGAAAGCCGCGGCCTGGCGCGGCCCGGTGTTGCGCGGTGTCCAGGCGGCAGCGTGGACGGAAAGCGCTGATCGGCCAATCCGAATATGCGATACTACGCAGTTCCGTACGGCGCGGTACTGTGGCCGCGAAATCCGTCAACGTTTCCCGTCAACGTTTTCCCAAGGAGAGCCCCGGTGACCGAACGCAAACTCACCCTGACTGATCACGAATCCGGAAAGTCCCTCGATCTGCCGGTTGTCGCCGGTACCGAGGGCGACCCGACCCTCGACATCAGCAGGCTGCATCCGGAACTGGGCCACTTCACCTACGATCCGGGCTACGGCGCAACCGCCAGCTGCAAGAGTGACATCACCTACATCGACGGCAACGCCGGCATCCTGCGCTATCGCGGCTATCCCATCGAGCAGCTGGCCGAGCACTCCAGCTTCCTGGAGGTTGCCTACCTGCTGCTCTACGGCGAGTTGCCGACCAGCGACCAGTTCGCGTCCTTCGACCGGGACATTACCTACCATACGATGGTCCACGAGAAGCTCAACAACTTCATCTCGGGCTTTCACTACAACGCCCACCCGATGGCGATCCTGTCGGGCGTGGTGGGATCGATGGCCGCCTTCTATCACGACAAGCTCGACGTCAACGACCCCGAGCAGCGCGACCTGGCCGCCAAGCGCCTGATCGCCAAGATGCCGACCATTGCGGCGGCCGCCTACCGACATTACATGGGCTGGCCGTGCGCCTACCCGCGCAATTCCCTCAGGTACTCCGAACGCTTCCTCCACATGATGTTTTCCGTGCCGGCCGAGGATTACGAGGTCAACCCGGTCGCCGCCAAGGCGCTCGACCTGCTGTTCATCCTGCACGCCGACCACGAGCAGAACGCGTCCACCTCGACGGTTCGCCTGGTGGGCTCGACGGGCGCCAACCCCTATGCCTGCACGGCCGCCGGCATCGCCGCGCTGTGGGGGCCGGCCCACGGCGGCGCCAACGAGGCCGTGCTGAACATGCTCAACGAGATCGGCACGGTCGACCAGGTTTCCAGATACGTCGACAAGGCCAAGGACAAGAGCGACCCGTTTCGCCTGATGGGCTTCGGCCACCGGGTCTACAAGAATTTCGACCCGCGCGCGACGATCATCCGCAAGGCCTGCCACGAGGTGCTCGAGGATCTCGGCCAGAAGGACGAGTTGCTCGACCTGGCCATGGAGCTCGAAAGGATCGCGCTCGAAGACGACTATTTCGTCGAGCGCAAGCTCTATCCCAACGTCGATTTCTACTCGGGGCTCATCTACAAGGCCCTCGGTATCCCGACGAGCATGTTCACCGCCATGTTCGCCATCGGTCGCACCGTCGGCTGGGTCAGCCAGTGGCTCGAGCAGTCCGCCACGCCCCACCGCATCGGGCGGCCCCGCCAGGTCTACACCGGCGCCGGCGAGCGCGACTACGTCGACATCGACAAACGTTGAAGTTGCGGATCGTTCTGAGCCAATAGCGTCTCACGCAGAGACGCTGAGCCGCAGAGATCGCAGAGAGAACCAGAAAGAATATTTCTCTTGTCTCCGCGCTCTTTGCGTCTCTGCGGCTCTGCGTGAGGCCAATCAGCAGGGCCCGGCTATCGCCCCCGATCGCAGGGACGCGACCACGAGACACGACCTCAGACTCAGAGAAACAGGTCTGGCAGCAGCTTCTTGCCCGCCTCGACGGCGTACTGGTCGAGGTCGGTGACCCCTATCTTCTCGAGCACGTCCTCGTCGATGAAGAAGTTCCCGGTGACGTCGCCCGAAGGCTGCGTCAGGATCCAGTGGGCGGTGTCGGCCAGGATTTCGGGCTTGCGGCAGTTCTCCGGCTTGACCGCGTCGCCGAGCATGGCCAGCGCGGCGGTCGCGATGACGGTCCTGGGCCACAGCGCGTTGACGCCGATGGCGTCTTCCCGGAACTCCTCGGCCATGCCCAGAACGCACATGCTCATGCCGTACTTGGCCATGGTGTAGGCCACGTGCGGCCCGAACCACTTCGGGTCCATGTTCAGCGGCGGCGACAGGTT
>CAZSGS010000250.1:0-4295 GCA_964606365.1 uncultured Wenzhouxiangella sp.
AACGCGTGATGCCCCCGAGGACAACGGCGACCCAATCAGGTTGGGATCACGTGTGAGCATCGAGTGGCAGAAGACAGGGATCTCGTCCGTCGGGGACGCGGCCCCGACCTACGGCGGTGGTGGTAACGGTTCAGCACCGCGGCCATCGCGCAGCCGCAGGGCATTGCGGTAGCACTGCGCCGCGGCCTCGAGCTTGCCGGCCCGGTCGAGCACGCGCCCCAGCGCGGCGTAGGCGCGGCTGTTGGGTCGTTCACGTACCACGCGCTCCAGGCACGCGCGCGCGTTCTCGTACTGGCGATCTTCCAGATAGAGCAAACCCAGGGTCTGCTGCAATCCGACATGGTCGGGGTGCGATTGCAGCCACTTCTCGCACTGCTTGATGCGATGCCCATGCTCGCCCTCATCGGAGGCAGCATACAAGGCCAGCAGCTCGTCGTCTGGGGCACTGGACAAGTGGCGTTCGAGCAAGCTCGAAGCCCGGGCCGTGCGCCCGAGACCGGCTGCACGCCGGGCATACGCGCCCACCAGTTCACGCCGCTGGCGCAGCTTGCGCGGCAGCTCCTTCCAGCTCGCTTCGAGACGATCGATGTCGATGCTCGCATCCAGTTCGCGCTGCGCAGCCAGCGCGGCCAGCTCGGCCGCCCGGTCACCGTCGACCACACCCGCCCGGCGAAGCGCCGGCGTGAGCAGCCTCAGGTCGCGCCAGCGGCCCAGTTCCTGATAATTTTCCAGCAGCAGGCGCAGCACGCCCTGGTGGCGCGGCTTGCGCAGGTGCAGCTTTTCGAGCACCGCGGTCGCTTCCTCGGTCCTTCCCTCGGCTGCCAGCAGGCGCGCTCGCGCCAGTCCGGTGACGAAATGGCGTCGCCCGAAGCGGCTGTCGGCATGCTCGAGCCAGCGGTCGCGGCCGGCCTGGTCACCGCGCCCCTGGGCGGCGCGGGCGGCGGCCAGGTAGCCGGCGGTCGAGTCACGATGGCTCAGGGACTTCTGCAACGCGCGCTCGGCCCCCTGCCAGTCGCCCTCGGTCAGAGCGAGGAAGCCCTTCTCGAGCTGCTGTCGCGAACGACGCTCGCGCGACTGGCGGATGAGCCGGGAAGGCAGGCGGAACAGCGCTGCCAGGATGGAAAGTGTCAGCCAGGTGGCGATGACGGCGCCGACGAGCACCAGCACCGAGGTTTCGATCCGCCACGGGCCGATGTCGAGCTGCACGTGACCGGGATCGTCGGCCAGGATCGGCGCAAGCAGGGCGGTCGCCACCAGCGCCAGGGCAACCAGCAGGATGACCAGCAGGCGCTTCACGATGCCGCCAGGCGGCGCTCGGCTTCGGCCAGGGCGTCGCCCAGGTCGGGCAACGACTGCGGCGAAGCCGACGACGCCGCGTTCGAGAGGACATCGAGCGCAGCCGAGACCGCATTGGAAGTGGTATCGAAGTGGGCCTCGAGCAGTTCGGCTGCCGTTTCGGCATGGCTCGCCAGCCCTTCGGTATTTCGGCGCGCGGCCGCGGCCTGTGCGGCCGCCAGGTGCACCCGCAGGCGCTCGCGTACGCTTTCTGCCGCCGCCGGCGTCAGCGGGGCCGATTCGCGCGGTGAGACGCGAACCAGGCTACCCATCGACTGCTTCAGGCCCGACCACCAGCCGTTGTCGCCCTCGGCGTCGTGATCGGCTGCATCGCTGGCGGGTTCATCGTCCTCCCGATGCCGGGACGCCATCGACCACCGGGCGCTCTCGGCCTCGAGGGCCGCCAGCTGTCCGCCCAGCGCCGACCAGTTCACTGTCTCGACCGCGCGCAATGCCTCGAGCTCGCGCCCGACGAGCTGGCGCAGCCGTTCAACCCGGCCATCGTCGATCGAATCGAGGCGCGATTGCGCTTGCCGATAGGCGCCCAGGGCCACCTCGTAGTCAGCCGCCAGCTCGGCGCGCGCCTGCCCCAGCCTCAGCAGGCCGGCAACCTCGAGCAGCTGCAACCGGAAACTCGCATCGGCCAGCGAATCGTCGATCTGGTCCGTGCGGGCGACCCCGGCTTCCTCCAGCCGCGAGTCGAGGGCGGAAACCGACTGATCGAGCTGCCGGGACAGTTCGTCTACACGCCGTTCGAGCTCGGCCAGGGCGTTCGAGAGATCGTCGTCGGCCCGGCGCAGTGCGCCGACATCGAGTTGTTCTTCGGGCAAGCGCTCTTCGAACGCTTCCAGCCGACCGCTCAAGTCGTCCAGTCGTTCGACCAGCACGTCGGTTTGCCGCGATTGATCGTCGATCGCGGCGGCCTGCTCATCGAGCCGCGAAGCGAACGATTCGCGATCGCCGTCGTCGCTGGTCGACTGCCACCATTGCCAACCTGAAAAGCCCGCCGCCGCCAGGGCCAGCAGGAGCGCCAGCCAGGCCAGGCCGTTCGCGCCCTGCCGGGGAGCCGGCAGCGCCCCGGCCTGGTCGCCGCCCCGCTCGGGGGAAGACGACGCCCCGGATGCGGACGGTTCCGCGTCGGATCCATCCTGCCGAACCGGCTGATCGGGCTCGCTCGCTTCGTGCTGGTCGGGTTCTTTCTGATCGCTCATCAACTTGTCGGAAATCGACGATCCGCTTGCAAACCGATTTCGAGATTAACGCAAAACAACGGCGTAGTGTTGGGACTGCTCGCCGCCGGCGGCTCGTCAAGCCGCGACCACGCGCTTGAGCTGGGCGAGCATGGCCTCGTCCGAGGCCCCGCCGGCGACCCGGCAGCGGAGAAAACCCATCCTGGTCGCCTGGTCTGCCACGCGCTGCGAAGGCACGACCAGCGGGGCGGATCGAATGATCTCGGCGGCCGGCTCCGGCAGCCCTTCGATCAGACCGGTGACCGCCTCCAGGCTCGCCCCGAGCGTGACCACCGACCCGGCCGACACGATCTTCTCCGCCGTTTGCTCGGGAAGGTCGCAGGCAACACGGCGATAGACGTGAATCCGCTCGACCGCGGCGCCGCGCTTCTCGAGCACCTCGCCCATCAGGCTGCGGCCGCCGGCGGCGGCCAGGATCAGCACTTCGAGTCCTTCGACATCGCGCAGTTCCGGCATGGCCAGCACGGCCTCGCTGGTGCCGTGGCGTTCGGGGTATATGACGTTGTCGAGCCCCAGCTCCCGCGCGATCGAGGCCGTCCCCTGCCCCGGCACGATAATCAGGACGCGATTGAGCGGTGCCGTTCCGACCAGACTGACGGCCTGCCGGACGGCTTCGTGGCTGGTAAGAATGACCCGATCGACCGGCAGGGCCGACGCGAGGTCATCGGCCACGGCTGCTGGATGCTCGGGCGGTTCCAGCTCGAACGGCGCACACTCGAAGGGCTCGCAGTCCAGCTCGGCAACCCGCCCGACCAGCTCCTCCGCTGCCGGGCGGGTGCGTGTAATCAGCACCAGGGGTTTTTCAGACATGACAACATTCTCTTGCCAGGAGCCGGAAAAACGAAAGCCTGCCGGGTGGGCAGGCTTTCAGGAGAAGAATCCGGGCGTCTAGCTCAATCCGCCAAAGTGCTGGGGGCTTGCGTGTTGGCGTTGGCAGTAGGGGGACGCACCTCAGCAAACTGAACCGTGGGTGACGCCCGGAAAACAAATCGTCGCAACCCCTGTCGTCCTCCTTTTGAATTACTCTCTCACAATTCCCGATCGATGTCCAGAGCCCTGCCCGAGAAAAGCGCATCGACCTTCAAATCTGTGACAGGATTCTCATTCCTCCCCGCTCAATCAGCATACGAGCCGCCTTTTTCCCCAGCTCTACCGCTTCCGAGGCGGCCCCCTCGACGCCTGCGTCGAGCACTTCGCGACCGTCCGGGCTGGCCAATCGCGCATCCAGCCGAATGCGATCGCCTTGCAGGCGTGCAAACGCCGCCAGGGGCATGCGGCAATCGCCCCCGAGCTCGGCCACGACGGCGCGCTCGGCACGCATGGTCGCCAGGGTCTCGGCGCAATTGAGCGGCGCCAGCAGATCGAGCGTTTCGACCTCGCCGGCGCGGCACTGAACCACGATGACGCCCTGCCCGGCCGAAGGCAGGAAGGACGGCGGCTCGAGCGCGAGGGTGTGCTCACGCTCGATCTCGAGGCGTTGCAGGCCGGCCGCGGCCAGGATCAGGGCGTCGACATCACCGGCATCGAGCTTTGCCAGCCGCGTCTGCACGTTGCCGCGCACGGTCACGACCTCCAGGTCGGGGCGGCGTGCCAGCAGCTGGCTTTGCCGACGCAGGCTGGCCGTGCCCACCTTCGCGCCCGCGGGCAACTGCTCCGGGGTCGACCCGTCCCGCGTGATCCACCAGTCGCGCCAGTCCGCCCGCGGCAGGA
>CAZSGS010000251.1:0-4274 GCA_964606365.1 uncultured Wenzhouxiangella sp.
GAAACCTGAACCCTGAAACCTGAACCTTCTTCCAATGCCCGAAGTCCAGCGCTCAGCACTCGTCCCCTTCACGGCTGCCCAGATGTACGGGCTGGTCCGGGATGTCGAAAGCTATCCGAGATTCCTCGCCTGGGTGAGGGCGGCCGAGGTGCATCGTGAGGACGACAGCCACCAGCTGGCGACCCTGGAAGTGCAATTGGCCGGGCTGGTGCGGCGCTTCACCACCCGCAATACCCTGGTGCCGGACGAGGAACTGGTCATGGAACTCGACCGAGGGCCGTTCGAAGACTTGAGCGGCAGCTGGAAGTTTGCCGCGATCGGGGATGGTTGCCGGGTCAGCCTGGATCTTCGCTTTCACGTCAGCGGCAGCGTGTTGCTGCGTCCATTCCAGCGCAATTTTTCGCGCATGGCCGACCGCATGGTCGATGATTTCACGCGCCGCGCTCACCAGGTCCATGGTCGCTGAGCGGATTTCGATCGAGGTGGCCGCCGCCCTGCCGCGCAGACAGGTGGTGATTCCGCTCGAGGTGGAGCCGGGCACGACGCTCGCCGAGGCCGTGGCCCTGGCCGGGTTGTCGAGCGTCATGCCGGAGCTGGAAATCGACGCGCGGCGGCTTGGGGTGTTCGGCAAGCTTCGGCCGCCGGATACCGTGCTGCGCGATGGCGACCGCGCCGAGGTGTATCGGCCGCTGGCCGCCGACCCCAAGGAAATCCGGCGTCAACTCGCCGAGCTGGCGCGGCGAACCGGAAAGCAGGACTGACAGGCGGGTTCGATACTCAGGGCGTGGGGCCGCCTTGTTCTTCCTGCAGGGTTTCGAGGTCCTGGACCGGCGCGTCCTCCGGGTTCTGCAGTTCGTCGAGCGCTTCGCTGGCCACGCTCTCCTCGTCGAGATAGCTTCCCTCGATTGAGGCGAGCGAGTCGTCCTCGAAAAACAGGGTCAGAACGCGCAACTTGGGGTTGTTTCCGCGCGGCGCATAGGAATTCATGTAGTCCCAGCGATCGCCGTGGAAGGGGCTCTGCACCGAGGGTGTGCCCAGCAGGACCTCGACCTGGCGCTTGGTCATGCCGGTTTCCAGTTGTTCCACATCCTCGTTGTCGAGAACGTTGCCTTGCTGGACGTCCTGCTTGTAGACCAGGGCGCTGCAGGCGGACAGCACTAAGGCCGCCAGAACGGTGAGAAGCGTTGTGGGGAGTCGGGCTTTATTCATGGTTGCAATGATACAATACATGCTCAGTTGTTGGGCTATCCAGTCAGGTTGCAGCATGCAGGGACAAAGCAGCGAACTCAAGAAGGCCGGCCTGAAGGTCACTCACCCGCGCAGGCAGATTCTGCGCCTGCTCGAGACGACCGACCAGAAGCACATGACCGCCGACGATATCTACCGTGCCCTCGTCGATCACGGTGAGGAAATCGGCCTGGCCACCGTCTATCGCGTTCTCGCCCAGTTCGAATCGGCGCATCTCGTCCGCAAGCACCTGTTCGATGACGGAACCGGTCGCTCCCAGCAAGCCTGCTACGAACTCGACGAGGGTGACCACCACGATCACATGGTGTGCCTGGAGACCGGCGAGGTGCTGGAGTTCTTCGACGAGGCCATCGAGAAGCGCCAGGAGGAGATCGCGGCCAAGCACGGCTACGAGATCATCGATCACTCCATGGTGCTCTACGTGAGACCGAAGAAGTGAGGCGATTGGCAGTGCGCGGGTCGTCCGCGGTCGGTCCGTCAGTGCGTCGGTAGTCCGAAGTCCGGAAACCAGGCCCTCCGACCCACCGGCGCACGGATCACTGCCCCGGCCTTCCGGGCACGATCAGCTCTCCCCCAGCAACTCCGCCGCATGCGCCCGGCTTTTTTCCGACTCGGCGCTGCCCAGCATCCGGGCGATTTCACGCTGCCGCGCGGCGTCGTCCAGCGACGTGACGCTCAGGTCGGTGCCCCCCTTGCGCTTGATCTTGTGGACGCGCAGCTGGTGGTCGGCACAGGCTGCGACCTGGGCCAGGTGGGTCACGCACATGGCCTGGCCCGCGCCGGCAACCTCGCGCAGGAAGCGCCCGACGGTGTGCGCGGTCTCGCCGCCGACGCCGGCATCGACCTCGTCGAAAATTCTCGTCTTCGCGCTTTCCTGGCCGTCGGTGGCGATCATCAGCGCGAGCGCCACGCGCGAGAGCTCGCCCCCGGATGCAACCCGGGACAGGGGCTGGAGTGCCTGGCCCGGATTGGCGCAGAACTCGATCACGACGCGATCCATGCCGCGGGGAGCCGGGACGGCTTCGGGGTCGGGTTCAACCCTGAACTCGACGCGGGCGGTATCCATGCCCAGCTCGGCCAGGCGCCGGGTCACCGCGGCCGACAGTTGGCTGGCCGCATTCTGTCGTGATCGGCTGAGCGAGTCGGCGGCCTTGCGCCATTCGGCGCCGCTCCGCTCCAGCGCCTGCTCGAGTTCCCGCCGTTTCTCTCCCTGGTTTTCGAGGGCATCGACGCGCTCGCCCAGTCGTACCGTCAGATCGGTCAGCTCGCCCGGGGGCACGCGGTGCTTGCGCGCCAGGTCCAGGGCTTTCTCGAGCCGACGGTTGACCTCGGCCAGGCGCTCGGGGTCGCCGCTGTCCTCGCTGCCCAGGCGCTCGAGCGTGGCCTGGGCCTCGTCGATATTGATCAGGGCTTCCTCGAGCATCCCGGCCGTCTCCCCGAGCCCGGGATCGAGCGCGCGTACCCGCTCCAGGGCCTGGATGGCGCGCTGGATGAGGCCGCGCGCATCGGGGCCTTCGTCGCTGTCGAGCGCCGCACCGGCGCTGGCGATGGCCATGCGCACGTCGTCGCTTCGGGCCAGGCGCTCCTGTTCGTGTTCGAGCGACTCGTACTCCCCTTCGGCCAGCGCCAGGTCGGTCAGCTCCCGCAGTTGGAAGCGGAGCAGTTCGAGCTGGCTGACGTCGCCGACGTCAGCTTCGAGTTGGTCGAGTGCCGCCCGGGCGTCGCGCCAGCGTTGATGGCAGTCGGCGACGGCCCCGAGCCGGTCGCTGTCGATGCGCCGGTCGAGCAAGTCCCGCTGGACCGCCGGTTTTTCGAGCTGCTGGTGTTCGTGCTGCCCGTGAATCTCGACCAGCAGGCTGCCGAGTTCGGACAGCTGGCCGACGGTGGCCGAGCGGCCGTTGATCCACGCCCGCGAGCCGCTCGGAGCGGTCAGCAGCCGCCGCACGATGAGTTGGTCGCCTTCATCGAGCGCCTGCTCGGCGAGCCATGCCCTGGCCGCACCCGCTTCATCCAGGCTGAATACCGCTTCGAGTTCGGCTTGCTTGTGGCCCTCGGCGATCAGGCCCGATTCGGCCCGAGCACCGAGCAGCAGACCGAGCGCGTCCACGAGGATGGATTTTCCCGCGCCGGTTTCGCCGGTGATCGCGGTGAATCCGGGTTCGATGTCGATTTCGAGTTCGCTGATGATGGCGAAATTGCGAATCGCGAGGTGACGAAGCATGCACCGTTCCGGTCGGGCCAGAAGGTCAACAAACTAGCACCAAGAACCCGCTTGGGCAATGCCGGTTGTATTGGCGAGACCCGGCCCCCATTGTTGCGCGCAGGCTCAGAACTTTCACGACCGAGGCGAAGCGATTATGGGTGACAAGAACGAAGCAACCGGTGCTACAGGCGAGCAGTCCGAGGAACAGGTTCCGAAGGCCGACGCTGACGTGGAAGCGGGCGCCGAGCCGTCCGGGGAACAGTCGGACGCGCTCGAACGCGAGGTCGAAAAGCTGCGCGAGGCGCTGATGCGCACGCGCGCGGACATGGACAACATGCAAAAACGCGCCGAGCGCGACATGTCCAGGGCGCGCCGCTACCAGCACGAGTCCATCATGCGCGACCTGCTTCCCGTCATCGACGGGCTCGAGCAGGGCCTCGAGAACGCCAGCGAAGGCGATTCGGCGCGTGAAGGTCTCGAGCTGACGCGCAAGCTTCTGCTCAAGGCCCTCGAGGACCACGGGCTGGAGGTGCTCAACCCCGAGGGCGAGCGCTTCGACCCGCAGTGGCACGAGGCCATGAGCATGCAGCCGAGCGAGGACGCCGAACCGGATACCGTTCTGATGGTGCTGCAGAAGGGTTATCGCCTCGATGATCGCCTGCTGCGCGCCGCGCGGGTGATCGTCGCCAGCGAACCCTGACGCGCCCCGCGGCCGCGGCGATGATTGAAATGCACGCCCGCGGGCCCCACTAAACGGCTAGAGCATCATTTCAGTGCATCAGCGCACTGTCGACAAACCGAGTTTCAAAACGAATCGAACAGG
>CAZSGS010000252.1:0-4269 GCA_964606365.1 uncultured Wenzhouxiangella sp.
AGTTGCCGGGCATGAACGGTTATGAAGTGGCCCGGCAGCTCAGGAAGATGGAGGGCCTCGCGGACATTCCAATCGTCGCAGTAACCTCCTACGCCATGCCCGGCGACCGCGAAAACTGCCTGGCGGCCGGCTGCACCGGCTATATCGAAAAACCCATCGATCCGGCAACCTTTGCCGACCAGGTCGAGCAGTTCCAGGGCACGAGGCGATGAGGCATGTGCTGATCGTCGACGACCACGAGGAGAACCGCTACCTGTTGCGGTCGTTGCTCAGCGCGCACGATTTCGAAGTCAGCGAAGCCGCCGACGGCGCGGCCGCCCTCGACAGGGCGAGAAGCCGCGTGCCCGACATCATCATCAGCGATCTGCTGATGCCGACCATGGACGGCTTCACCCTGTTGCGCGAATGGAAGGCGGACCCGCGGCTGGCGGCCGTCCCCTTCATTGTCTACACCGCCACCTACACGCAGTCGGAAGACGAACGACTGGCCCGGGACCTCGGGGCCGATGCTTTCTTGATCAAGCCGACCGAACCGCAGGTGTTCCTAAAGCGCCTCGAGGCCGTCCTCGAAGAAGCCGAGCGTCAATCGGTGCGTCCGCGGCAACCCCTGGCCCAGGGGGCCGAAGCCGAGCGTCGCTACAGTCAGGCGCTGGTGCGCAAGCTCGAGGAGCGCAGCGCCGAGCTGGGCAGACGCGTCCAGGAACTGCAGTCGGCCAAGTCCCAGATCGAACGCCTCAACCGACTCTACTCGGCCTTGAGCGCGATCAACCAGCTCATCGTCCACACCCGGTCCCGGGATGAACTCCTCGAGGGGGTCTGTCGTATCGCGGTCGAACGAGGCGGGTTCACCCTTGCATGGGTCGGACTGCTGGCCGAAGACGGCAAGACGGTCGAGGTGGTCGCCCGCCATGGCGGCAGCCAGGCCATGTTCGACCAAGTCGGTGCCTTCGTGGTCGAGCCGCCCTTTCGAACGCCGGTGGAGATCGCCATCGGCGAGAATCGAACCTTTCTGAGCAACGACCTCGGGACCGAAGCCGCACTGAAGGACATTCGCGCCGTTTTCGAGGAGAACGGCCTGGAGTCCGCGGCGGCCTGCCCGCTGGTGGCCGATGGAGAAGCGATCGGCGCCCTCAGCCTTTTTTCCAACGAGTCGGGTTTCTTCGATTCGGCAATGATGGACCTGGTCGAGGAAGTCGCCGGAGACATCTCCTACGCGCTGGACAACTACCGGCGGGAATCGCTGCGCCGTCAGGCCGAAGCCAGCCTCAAGTCGGCCGAGGAGTTCAACCGCCTCAGCCGCCGCGTCATCGAAGCGTCGCCCAACGGCGTGATGATCACCTCGGCGGCGCATCCCGACACGCCCATCCTGTACGTCAACAACGCCTTCGAGCGGATCACCGGCTACACGCGCGAGGAAGTCATGGGCCGCGACCCCCGCTTTCTCAACGGCAACGACCGTGAACAGCGCGAACTCATCGACATTCGCGAGGCGATCGCCAAGCAGCAGGAAGGCCAGGCCCTGCTGCGCAATTTCCGCAAGGACGGTACACCATTCTGGAACGAGCTCACCATCGCCCCGGTCCAGGACGAGGACGGGCGGGCGACCCACTTCGTCGGCATCATCAGCGACATCACCGATCGCAAGCAGTACGAGGAGCAGCTCGAGCGCCAGTACAGCCAGGACACGCTCACCGCGCTGGCCAGCCGCAACCTGCTTCAGGATCGCGTGGAGCAGGCGATCGCCGCCTCGCGGCATGACGACCGGGCCGTTGCGCTTCTGTTCATCGATCTCGATCAGTTCAAGCGCATCAACGACAGTCTCGGCCGCGCCGCGGGCGATATCGTGCTGCGCGAAGCGGCCGATCGATTGCGAAGTGCCACGTTCTCGCGCGACACGGTGGCACGCATCAGCGGCGACGAGTTCGTGATTCTGCTCACCGATGTCGAAGACGTCGGCGACCTGCCCGGGCGGGTCAAGGCATTCATCGAGTGTTTCGACCAGCCGTTCAGCGTGGCCGGGCGGGCGATGAACATATCCGCCAGCGTGGGCATCAGCGTCTTTCCCGCCAACGGCGAGGACTACAACACCCTGCTGCGAAACGCCGACATCGCCATGTATCGCGCCAAGCAGCTCGGCGCCAATCAGTTCCGCTTCTACACCGACGACATGAATGCCTCGGCCCTGAAGCGCGTCGACATGGAGTCGCGGCTGCGAGGCGCCGTCGAGGAACGGCGCATGGAGCTCTACTACCAGCCCATCATCGACCTCGGCAGCGGCGCGGTCGTCGCCGCCGAGGCACTGCTGCGCTGGCGCGACGGGCAGCGCTGGATCTCGCCCGACGAGTTCATTCCACTGGCCGAGGACATGGGCCTGATCATTCCCCTGGGGCGCTGGGTGCTCGAGGAAGCCGCTCGGCAGGCCCGCCTGTGGCTCGACTCGGGCATGGATCTTCGCGTATCGGTCAATCTCTCGGCGCGACAGTTTCGCGACCCCGATCTGGGCGGCCATATCCGCGAGGCTCTCGAGCGGGCGGGTGTACCGGCCAATCGACTGCGCCTGGAGATCACCGAGTCGGTGATCATGGACAGTGCGGAGGCCGCCGCGCGCATTCTCGGCGAACTCCAGTCGATGGGCCTGGGCATATCGATCGACGACTTCGGCACCGGCTATTCCTCGCTGGCCTACCTGAGGCGTTTCCCGATCGACCAGTTCAAGATCGACCGATCCTTCATCCAGGACCTGCAGCAACACAACGAAAGCGAGGCCATCGTGATGGCCATCATTCGCCTGGCCCGAAGCCTGGGCCTGGGCACCGTGGCAGAGGGCGTTGAAACCGCGGCGCAACGCGACTATCTTGCGCAGTCCGGCTGCGACCTGGTGCAGGGTTTCTTCTACAGCCGCCCCCTGCCATCCGGGGCGTTTACGGACTGGGTGAAAGAACACCACGACGGTGGTCGCGACGCTCGTCATGACAACGACAACGACAGCAACGAATGAGTATCGATATCCACAAGCCCCACTCGATGAAGCTCGAAGACGCACAGCAGGTTGCCGACGACCTCGCCTCGGATCTTGCCGACAAGTTCAATATCGAATACGGGTGGGATGGCGACACGATCGTTTTCGAGCGATCGGGCGTGCACGGTGAGATCGACGTCGACGAGAACCAGGTGCACGTCCGGGCCAAACTCAACTTCTTCCTGAGCTATCTGCAACCGGCCGTCGAGAAGGAGATCAACCGCTACCTCGACGAACACTTCGCGTAAACCCGGCGGGCGACGTATGGGACGCCGTCACTCGTATCTCGCGCGTGATCCCGATTCTCTCTTGTCGAGACCCCCACGACACCCGGTGGTGCCACACCACCCATGGGCTCCAGGGATCGGGAGTCGGGGATCCCCTCGCTACCTCAGGTCGGCAAGATACTCCCGCCCACGCACCATCAACTGACGAAACGCTTCCGCGTCATCGCTTTCGATGCTTTCAATCAAGGCTTGAACCGCGGCGAGCATTGCCTTGCGCGTGCCGGCACCGAAACGGTTCAGCGACTGGATTTCGAAGTATAGATCCGGGTTCTCCCCGGCTACGGCCTGCGCGATTGCCAGCTGACGATCGAAGGTGGTGCTCGACAAGCCGGCCAGGCGCTCGGCCGGCACACCACTATCGGCCAGGGCAGTGAAGAAGACAATGCTCAGCGCGTGCGACAGGCCCAGGACCGGCGCCATCAGACGGTCGTGTTCATCCAGGTCGATCACGACGAGCTCGGCGAGCGTATCGGCGAACAGGGCGCGCGCCGCCTCGACGGCCTCTGCGTTGCCCACATCCATGAGCAGGACGTGCTTTTCGGAAAGCAGTTGCGTATCCGGGCCGAACATGGGATGGATCGAGCACACCCGAAGGCCGGCAGCGGCGGCCGCACGAAGCGCCGATTCCAGCGGCGACTTGAGTGAGCCGATGTCGAAGACCAGCGCGTCGGTGGGCTGCCGGGCCAGGTCGACGAGAACCTCGGCCGATACCCGCAGCGGTGCCGCCACGGCGATGATCGAGACATCCCTCGGCGCCTGCCGCCAGTCGTTGAAACGGGACACGCCGTCGGCCGACACGGCCGGGTCGGCAACCATCACGTCGAAACCCTGGCCGTCCAGGAAGGCGGCCAACCAGCGGCCCATGCGGCCGGCGCCGCCGATGAGCAGGGCCCGGCGGCCGTGACCGTGTCGACCCAGGCGCAGACGCTCCTGCTCCTGGCGGGTCAGCGACGCCTCGATCAG
>CAZSGS010000253.1:0-1494 GCA_964606365.1 uncultured Wenzhouxiangella sp.
CGCCACGCGTCACCAGCGCGAAGTCGGCACCGGCTATTTCGACCAGTTGACCCAGGCGATCAGTGGTGGCGAGTCCTCACTCGGGGCGCTGTCGGGTTCGACCGAGGAAGACCAGTTCGACAGCGGCAGGAAAAGCGCCTGAAGGCAATCATCAACCGCTGCAGCCTTGGCTGCGGCGGCCCTTTCAGGCGTTGGGTATCAATCGGCGCTGAGGTTCCTTAGAAAATCGAGCAGCTTTCCTTCGTCCGACAGATCGCCATAGATGATCGAGATCTCGCCGCCGTCCCCGGCTCTCAACAGGGCGGGGGTGGCGAAAACCGAATGATTGATCGATTGTTCGGGATGGTCGAGCAGATCGATCTTCAGAGGCGCGAGCGATTCCCGGCCCAGCTTTTTCAATGCGTCGTGCAGATTGGCTTGCGCACGCCGGGAACGCGGCGCATCCCCGGTGATGAAAAGCGTCAAGGTCGGGACAGTGGCTTCGACTTGTTGTTCGTTCGAATTCACTTGCCTTCACCTCCTTCTTCGTCTTGTGCATCGGGTTGTCGCCGGCGACTTACCTCCTTTGCATGGCGGCGACCGATGCGGCTGGTTTCTTCGACCTCTTCCTCCTGAAGTTCCAGCTCGGTGGTCAGTCGATCCAGTTCGTTGCGTGCCTGTTCAATGCGTTGCTCCAGGTCCTTGCGGTGGCGCTCGTGCTCCATGGTGGCGCGGCGCATGGACGCCTGTTCCTCGCTTTGTTTATGGGCGCGGGCGGTTCCCATCAGGACCTCCGTGCCGAATTCGTAGACGTCGGCGAGATCGACGCCGTCGTCCGAGAGCAGCAGTTCGCGCTGCTGGTTTGAGTGGGCGGTGCCGCGGGACTTGACGATCGAAATCGAGCGGTTGCGTTCGCCGGCACGCACGTTGTAGTCGAGTGAGATCCAGGAATCGGCGATGGTCGAGACATGTCCCAGCGTGGACTCGCCTTCCGGGTCGCCCTCGTCGGTGAGCGCCGTCATGACGGTTGTAATGCCTTCCCCGCGGGTCAGGTCGATCAGCCATTCGATCGCAGGGCGCGGGCCTTCGGCGCCGGGCGCCTTGAGCAGCGCCGAGACCGGGTCGACGACCAGGCAATGCGGCCGAAAATCCTCGATCAGCTGCTGCAGTTCCAGCAGGTGCTCGCTGATCAGGCATGCCGTTGCCGAACGCGAGTAGAAGCGGATGCGCTCGTCGTCGATGTGGGGTTGAAGATTGATGCCGACGGAGGCGAGGTTGCGGACGTAGGGCGCCTCCATCTCGTCGAAGCTGACCAGCAGGGCTCGCTCGCCCCGCTCGGCCGTCGCCCGGGCAATACTCGCTCCCAACGTGCTCTTGGCCGTGCCGGGACGGCCGGAGATCAGCAGGCTCGAGCCGCGGTAGGGGCCGCCGCCGAGCAGCTTGTCAAGTCGGTCGATGCCGGTGCTGACGCGCTCGGTATCGGCTTCGGCACGCCATTCGCCCGGTGCCGTCAGA
>CAZSGS010000253.1:1504-4265 GCA_964606365.1 uncultured Wenzhouxiangella sp.
CATGACCAATGGAATTTCGTCGGTGACGTGATCCGAGCCCCGATACTTGGCCACGCGGATGAATCGGTTGAGGCGCCGGTCGATGACCTTCGCCGTCAGCAGCACCATGGTAGGCAGCATGAACTCGATGCCCTCGAGGTGCCGGGGAGACAGACCCGGGCCGCCGGTCTTGCCGCTGAGCAGGAGCGTCCAGCCCTGCCTTTCGCAGTGTTCGTTGATCTGCCGGACCTGGTCGATGGCGGCGGTCGGGTCGGGCTGGTGCTGCAGCAGTTGGTCGATGCCGTCGATGACGATCCACGCATCCTGCTGCCCCTGAACTCGACTCGTGATCACCGCCAGCAGGCCGTCGATATCGAAGCCGCCGGCGATTTCTGCGCCGATACTGCTGCGCGCGTCGATGGTCGACCAGGCTTTGGATTCGTTCAGCGCGTGGCCCCAGGCGAACGAGTCGGCGTTGCGTTTGAGTTGGCCCGGCGACTCTTCGAAAGTAACGAGCAGGCCGCCTCCGCCCTGTTCGACGGCATTGGCCAGGATTTGCAGGCCCAGCACCGTCTTGCCGGTGCCGGTACCACCAAGCACCAGGGTGGCCTGGCCCCGCGGCAGCCCGCCGTGGGTGAGCCGGTCGAGCCCGGCGATGCCGGTCGGTCGTTTGCTGAGGTGCCAGTTGACTTCATTCATCGCGCACACGTCCTTGCAGGCCGGGTCGGTCGGTGGACGTCATTCGCCACCGGACCCGACGAGTGGCAACTTGCTCCGCTGGTGGAGCAGCCACCGGAAATCCTCCGACTCCAGCGGAACACTATAGTAGAACCCCTGGCCCTCCAGGCAACCCATCTCGAGCAGGGCCGCCGCGATCGCGCTGGATTCAATGCCTTCGGCGACCACCTCGGCGTCCAGGGCCCGCGCCAGGTTGATCACCGCCTGTACGATATCGCGGCTGTAGCGGTCTTCGAGGATACGGTCGACGAACCCACGATCGATCTTGATCTCGTCGAACGGATAGCGCTGCAGGTACAGCAGCGAGGAATAGCCGGTACCGAAGTCGTCCAGGGACAATCTGACACCCAGTTTCTTCAGCTCCCGGATTTCCGACAGCAGTCGGTCCGAATGTCGTTCGAACACCGACTCGGTGATCTCGAGCGAAAGATGCTCGGGGGCGACCCCGAACTCCTCGAGCGCCGAGCGGACCTTGGCCGAGAAGTCGCCGAGCATGAACTGGACCTGCGAGACGTTGACCGCGACACGAACCGCGTCGAGGTCGTTGCGACGCCATTCGCTCAGCTGTCGACAGGCCGCGCGCAGTGCCCAGTCGCCGATCGGTCCGATCAACTGGCTCTGCTCGGCCACCGGGATGAACAGGCCCGGCGAGAGCAGTCCGCGTTCGGGGTGGCGCCAGCGGATCAGCGCCTCGGCGGAAATCATGCTGCCGTCGGCGAGGGCCACCTTGGGCTGGAAGTGCAGTTCGAATTCCTCTGCGTCCAGGGCGTGGCGCAATTCATGGGTGAGCTGAAGCCGCTTGCCGGCCTGGTCCATGAGGTCGCGCGTGAACGCGATTCGCGTCGTGCCCGCCGAAGCGTTCCGACGATGCTCGAGCAGGGCCAGTTCGGCCTCGCGGATCAGGTTTTCGGTGCTGCGCCTTTGGTCACCCAGGCGGGTATAGCCGACCCGAAGGCCGATCTCTAGGGTGACGCGCTCCCCGTTGAGCCGGAACGGCGCGTCCACGGTCTGCTCGAGCCGGTCCAGAATCGAGTTCACGCTCTCGCCCGTCGAAACCGGCAAGTAGACGACGAATTCGTCGCCGCCGCTGCGACCGACCAGACCGCGTTCACCGGCAAGATCCAGCAGCCGTCGACTCAGGGCGACCAGAAGCCGGTCGCCCGTGTCGTAGCCGTGCGCGTCGTTGATGTCGTGCTGGTTGATCACGTCGATGATGGCCAGTACGCCCTCCTCGGGCCAGTCACGCTGCGCCAGTTGCTCGCCGAGTCTGCGAACGAATCCGTTGCGCGAGAGTGCATCGGTGAGCTGATCCCGGTAGGCGAGCCGTTCGATCTCCCGTTCGGCAAGCTTGCGCTCGGTAATATCGATGTGCATCGCGACAGCACCGTTCGACCCCGTCTCGCCGGTGGACAGCCGGTTGAACATCGCCCGGAACCAGCGCTCCTCGTGGGCGGAATGGCAGGGGTACTCCAGGGCGAATGTTTCCCTGCGGCCCGCGAGCACATCGCGAAGACCGCGTGCGACGATCGCCGATTCGTCCGCGCACTCCCCGCTGGCGGTCTCGCACAGCATGATGTAGTTGCTGCCCACGCCGAAGTCGGCGTCGCCGATGGCATTCTGCTCACCGAAATGCCGCCATTGTTCGTTGACGTCGATGATCACCCCCTCGGCATCGAGCATGGCGATATGGGCCGGCAGCGAGTTGATCAGCGCCTGGCGCGTCGTCAGCGCGCGGTCGAGTTCGTCCCGGGACGCACGCAGTGCGGCCTCCTGCGCTCGAAGCCGTTCGAGCATGCGGTGGTTTTCCGTGACGTCCCGGAAATAGGCGGCCACGCCTTCCTCCCAGGGATAGGTGCGCATCTCGAACCAGGCGTCCAGGGGCTCGAAGAGCTCTTCGGCGGAACTCGATACGCGCTCGCGCATCGCGTATTGCAGGGCCCGTTCGGATTGTGTGCCCGCCAGCCCTGGAAACTGCGACCAAACGGTGGTGCCGAGCAGTTCGCCCGAAGACTTGCCCAGCAGGTGTTCCGCCTCGGCGTTCACG
>CAZSGS010000254.1:0-4253 GCA_964606365.1 uncultured Wenzhouxiangella sp.
AAGGACTGCGGACGGCCCTCGGCATCCTCGGCGAGCCGCATGAAGCTGCCCGGAACCTGTCCCACCGCCGGGCCACTGGCGGCCAGGCACAGTACAAGCGCGCCCAGCAGCAGCCTGATGCCGCCGGGCCGTCGGCTGGAAAGGGGGGTCGTTTCGACTGCCTTGGTCATTCTCTCGCTCCAGTGCTTCGTTCTCGAACAGGCGCCTCGACCAGTGCCTGGACGAATCCGCAGCCGAATCGGCCGTCTGCTGCCCCATTCGCGCAAACCGCGCGGAGGGCACGCTCTGCCGGGCCCCCTCGCGCCCGCACGACCATCGGCGGCCTGATACGGCCGCCACGCTTGTTCCTCATATTGTATCCGCTCGCCTTCATCGCGATGCTCGATTCCGGCTCGGCCTGCGCCCAGTCGGCCACGATCGAGCGCAACACCAATGACAGTGTCGACGTCTCGACCGGCGGCCCGGCGGCGCTGCCGCAAAGAACTGAAATTTCCGACCTGAATCCGGGCCGAAGATCAGTGCATCGCTCCGGATCGGTAGTAGCGGCCCTGGCTGAAGCGATCGAAGAATCGCCCGAGCGCCGGATGGGCCACCTGCTCGCCCCGGGTGTCGGGCTCGAGGTGCTGCTCGGCCACATAGGTCGAGTGCTCGGCACCGTCGACCAGCACGTGGTACCAGGGCCGGTCTTTCGGCGGCCGGCTGACGGCCATGCGCTCGTACCACTCGGGCGAGCCGTTGAACGCCGGGTCGACATCCACGATCACGCCGCGATAGGCGTACTTGCGATGGTGCACGAGTTCACCGATGGCGAATTTCGGGTGTGCCTGCTGGTCGCTCATGTCCTGCTGGTTCCGGGAAACTGTATCCACGACTGTAACAACTCGGCGCGGCCGGGCCGTGTGACAAATGTCACCGGCGATTGCTGAGTCGCATCACTGGGCAGATACGGGCCCTGGGCGGAGACTGACGGGCAACACTTCAATGCAGGATCGTTCCCATGTCGAAACCCATTGCCGAATGTTCCCGACTGCACCACGATTACGGTGGAACGCTGGCGCTGGACGGCCTCGATCTGGATCTTTCGGCCTCCCGGGTTACCGCCCTGCTCGGCCCCAACGGCGCCGGCAAGACGACGCTGATCCATCTGCTGCTCGGCGTGTTGCCGCTCCAGCAGGGACGAATCGAACTCTTCGGCTCGCTGACGCCCGGCCGCAAAGAGGCCCAGCAGCGCATCGGCGTGATGCTCCAGGCCAGCGGCGTGCAGGAGAACCTGACCGTGGCCGAACTATTGGCGCTGTTCGCCAGCTTCTATCCCGAGCCCGACTCGCAGATCGGCCTGCTCGATGAACTCGACCTCCTCGACCTGGCCGACCGGCGCTTCGACCGGCTCTCGGGCGGGCAGAAGCAGCGCGTGCTGTTCGCCCTGGCCGTGGTCGGCCGGCCCGACTGGCTGATCCTCGACGAACCCACCACCGGCCTTGATCCGGGCGCGCGCCGAATCCTCTGGCGCGCCATCGAGGCGCGTCGCCGGGCGGGCGCATCCATCCTGCTCTGCACCCACTTCATGGACGAGGCGCAGAAGCTCGCCGACCACGTCGTCGTGATGGACCAGGGCCGCATTCTGGACCAGGGCACGCCCGACACCATCCGCCGGCGCGTGCCCAGCGACCGGATCCGGCTGCGGACTCGCCTGCCGGTTGTTCAGATCGAGACCATGCCGGCGGTGCAGTCCGTGCAGACCGGCGAGGAGCGGATCGAGATCCTCAGCTCGAAGGGCATCGACACGGTGCGCGCCCTGCTGGCCGCCGACGATTCGATCGAGGAGCTGGAGGTCGCCGGCGCCGACCTGGAAACCGCGTTCCTCGCCCTGACCCGTCTCGACCCCGACCAGGCCACCAGCCAGAAGGACGCCGCATGATCGCCGCCAACCCGTCTCTCCAGCTCATCCGCGCGCAGTGGCTGAACCTGCTGCGTACTCCCGCCTACACGCTGCCGACCCTGCTGTTCCCGGTGATGTTCTACGTCTTCTTCGGGCTGCTCATGCTCAGGGGTCAGTCGCTGTGGCTGCTGTGCACCTTCGCCACCTTCGGCGTGATGGGCGCGGCCCTGTTCTCTTTCGGCGTAAGCATCGCCACAGAACGCGCCCAGGGCTGGCTGCTGTTGCTGCGGGCCTCACCCGCGCCGGTTTCGGCAGTCATCGCCGGCAAGGCCTTCGGCGCGGTGCTGTTCGCCATCATCATCGTGGTGATGATGAGCGCGCTCGCCGCAGCCTTCGGTAGCGTTCGTCTCGAGACCGGCCAATGGCTGGCCCTGGCGGGCATCCTGACGCTCGGCGCCCTGCCGTTTTGCCTGATGGGCCTGGCGCTGGGCCTGTGGCTCAGCCCCAACGCCGCACCGGCGGTGCTCAACCTGGTCTACCTGCCGCTCGGCTTCCTGTCCGGGCTGTGGATCCCGTCCACGATGTTCCCGGGCTGGCTGCAGTCGCTGGCCGAGTGGCTGCCGCCCTATCACCTTGCCGCGCTTGCCCTGGACGTTGCCGGCGCGAAGCCCGCTCAATGGGGCCATTCGCTGACCGTCCTCGGCCTGTTCGGGCTCTTCTGCGCCGTGATGACGGCGCTGGGATGGCGCCGCCTGTCCGGCGTGTCCTGATGCTCCGCTTCCAATGGAGGAAAGCGCAATCAAGTCGTTCGCCGGAATCATCACCATCCTGCTCGCCGCCGGCGTCACGCTGCTGCTCCTGCCCGGACCGGTCGACGGCCACCGGGGCATGACCGCCATCACCAACGCGCGGCTGTTCGACGGTGAGCAAGTGATCGAGAACGCCACGCTGCTGATCGCCGACGGGCGGATTACCGAAGCCGGTGGCAACGTATCCGTCCCGAAAGCCGCCGCAGTCCCCGACGGCGCCGGAAAGACGATACTTACGGGCCTGATCGACGCCCATGTGCATGACTACGGCAGCGCCAGGACCGATGCCCTCCGCATGGGCGTGACGACCCTGCTCGACATGTTCCGGCTGCCGACGGACCAGTCGCTGGTGATCCAGCAGCGCGAGTCGTTTCGGATCAGGGAAAGGGTCACCGGCAGGCTCGACGGCACCGTGTTTCTGATCGAGGGCCGCGGGACCAGGACAACGGCCGGGGGCGAGGATGTCGTCACCCACGATGCGATCGGGCTGTTGTCCTGGGATCCGGCGAATAAGCGATACAATTTCCGCACGCACGACCTGCGCGGACAAGCGCGTGACGCGACCCTCGAGCTGGATCAGGACGGGCGCATGCGCTGGGGCTTTCGGGATGAAAACTCGAATGCCCTGCTGCGCTTCGAGATGCATGTCGAGGACGACACATGGCACCAGACGGGCCGGATCTCGCCCGATGATGGGGACAACCGGTACCCGATGCTGGAAATGACGCTCAACAGACAGGCCCCGACAAGGGAGCGCGCATGCCCCTGAAGCGACGCCTGAAACGGCTGCATCAATGGCTGGTCCCACCGGAATCCCAACAGGGCTGGACCGCGTATCTGTGGCTGGTGTATTTCGCGTTCTTCTTCGTCGAGTGGTACTTCAGGCCGGTCGGGCCAATCGAACTGGGTCTCGGCCTGGCGACGGTGGCGGCGTTTCTGGTGCTCTACTTCAGCGCCTATCGCCGGGCCGGGGCGGCTGCCCTGTGGCACATTGCCGCGATCGTCGCTCTGGGGGCCACGTGGAGCTGGACCAATGCCGGCGCCAGCGTGCTGTTCATCTACGCTGCGGCGTTCGCCCACCTGGTGGGACCGCCCCGAAAGGCGGTCTGGGTCGTGCTCGGCATTGCCGTCTTCGCCGCGCTCATCGCGCCGCTGGCCCGGCCCGAACCGTTCTACTGGATGCCGGGCGTGTTCATCAGCATCGTGATCGGCCTGGCCAACATCTTCTTTGCCGAACAGGGCCGCAAGAACGCCGAACTCAAGCTCGGCCAGGCCGAGATCAAACGGCTTGCGCGAATCGCCGAACGCGAACGCATCGCCCGCGACCTGCACGACGTGCTCGGCCACACCCTGTCGATGATCGCCGTCAAGAGCGAACTGGCCGAACGTCTCATCGACCGAGACGGCGACCGGGCCCGCGAGGAAATCCGATCCATGGGCGAGAGCGCCCGAAAGGCGCTGGCCGACGTGCGCGAGGCCATCAGCGGTTACCAGCAGCAAACGCTCGACGACACGCTCGAGCACATGTGCCTGAGCCTGCGCGCGGCCGATATCGATCCCCACCT
>CAZSGS010000255.1:0-1822 GCA_964606365.1 uncultured Wenzhouxiangella sp.
ATCTGTGTTCATCTGTGGACAATTTTTGATTTTACAGGGTGGCTATATTTGCAACCGTCCTGTTCGCCAGCAACGGCGAGATTGCCTGCCGCATCCTCGCCCAAAAAGGCCGGTCCTCATCCGCGTGCTAGACTTTCCCGGCAAGCTTGATCCAGTCGACAACCAAGAAGACCAAAAGCTCGCGGGGACACAATATGAGGAAGGTTCTGCCGATCTGCATCGGCCTGGTGTGGCTGTTTGCCGCGGGCGCCGAGGCGCAGACGACGACGCGGCTTTTGATCGTCGGCGACAGCTGGGCCGAGGAGCAGTGGGAAGACGAAGCACATGAGATCGTCTTTTCGCAGAACGGCCTGTCCGATTTCGGCATCTACGGCGAGTCCACGACCGAAAGCGGCTCGACCGCCTTCGACTGGAAGCAGGCCGCCTACCTTCAGCTCGTCGATGCCGCCCTGGCGACCTACCCCGACATCGACACCGTGCAGCTGACCGTCGGCGGCAACGACTTCCTCGACGTGTGGAACACCGGCATGACCGAGGCCGAGATCGAGACCCTGACCAACGCCATCCTGTTCGACCTCGGCCTGATCATCGATCACATTCTCGCCCAGGATCCCGGCATCGAAATTCTCGTCAGCCTCTACGACTATCCCAACTTTCGCGACACACTGGGCGGCCTGGGCGGCTGGTTTGCCTGCGGACCCCGTCACGACGACATGGGCCAGCCCACACCCCGGCAGCTCAACGAGGCGGCCACCGGCCTGGTCGACTCGATCGCCGCGATTGCCGGCCAGAACGCCCGCATTCACTTCGTCGATCACTTCAGCCTGATGCAGAACCATTACGGCCTGCCCGGCATGCCGCCGGGCAGCATCGACCCGCCGGGCGACATCACCGAACCCAGCCCGGTCGAGGCGATGCGGGAACACTTTTTCGGCACGGCGACCGACTGCTTTCACCTCAAGCCGGAAGGCTATGAAGTGATCGTCCAGAACCTTGTCGACCAGTTCCTCGCCGCCCGCATGAGCGGACAAGCCACGATCGAGCTGTCCGACCTTCAGCACACGTACGACGGATCTCCGGTGGCCGTGCAGGTCAGCACCGAGCCGCCCGGCCTGGTCCACGCGCTGAGCTACAACGGTCAGGCCCAGCCCCCGGTCGGTGCCGGCAGCTACCTGGTGGAGGCGAACATCGACCAGCCCGGCTGGAACGGCCAGGCGAGCGAGACGCTGGTCATCGAGCCGGCCCCACAGGTGATCGACTTCGACCCGCCTGCCGCACTGGCCGCGGATCATCCACCGATCCCACTCGACGCCAGCGCCAGTTCCGGCCTGTCGGTCGAGTTCACGCTGGTCTCCGGGCCGGCCACGATCAACCAGGAACAACTCGTCCTCGACGGCCAGACCGGCACTGTCGTCGTCCAGGCCAGCCAGTCGGGCGACTCCAACTGGCTCGCCGCCGATCCGGTGACGCGAAGCATCCAGATCTACGGCGACGCGCTGTTCCGCGACGCCTTCCTCGACCCGAACTGACCGTCCTGCCGGAACGGAGCGCGGCACGTCACTCGGCATCAATCCGCCGCGGACGATACGGTAAACTTCCCGGCATGTTTTCAACTGTACTCATCGCCAACCGCGGCGAGATCGCCTGCCGCATCATCGCCACCTGTCGCCGGCTGGGCGTAGAGACCGTGGCCGTCTACTCCGACGCCGACGCCGACGCGCGCCACGTGCGCCTGGCCGACCGGGCGGTGCGTATCGGCGCGGCGCCCGCGCGCGAGTCCTACCTGGACATGGATCGCATCATCGACGCGGCAAGAGACACG
>CAZSGS010000255.1:1832-4226 GCA_964606365.1 uncultured Wenzhouxiangella sp.
GCGCGCAGGCCATCCATCCCGGCTACGGCTTCCTGGCCGAAAACCCCGAATTTGCCCGCAGGCTGCGCGATGCCGGCCTGACCCTGATCGGCCCCAGCCCGGAGACCATGGACCTGATGGGTTCCAAGGCCGCGGCCAAGGCGAAGATGGAAGCCGCCGAGGTGCCGCTGATCCCCGGCTACCATGGCGACGACCAGGACGACGGCACGCTCATGGCCGAGGCCGAGCGCGTCGGATTTCCGCTGATGCTCAAGGCCGCCGCCGGCGGCGGCGGCAAGGGCATGCGCGTGGTGCATTCGAAAGGCGACTTCGACGAGGCCTTGAAGGCCGCCCGGCGCGAGGCTTCCGGTGCCTTCGGCGACGAGCGCATGATCCTCGAGCGTTACCTGCCCACGCCGCGCCACATCGAGGCCCAGGTGTTCGCCGACACGCACGGCAACACCGTGCACTTGTTCGAGCGCGATTGCTCCAGCCAGCGCCGCCACCAGAAGATCATCGAGGAAGCGCCGGCCGCCAGGCTCGACGACAAGGTTCGTCGGCAACTGCTGGATGCAGCCGTGCGCGCGGCCGAAGCGGTCGACTATGTCGGTGCCGGCACCGTCGAGTTCCTGGTCGACGGTGAGGAGTTCTTCTTTCTGGAAATGAACACCCGATTGCAGGTCGAACACCCGGTGACCGAGTGCATCACCGGCCTGGACCTGGTCGAATGGCAGCTGCGCGTCGCCGCCGGTGAAAAGCTGCCGCTTTGCCAGGACGAGATTCACGCCAGCGGCCACGCCATGGAAGCGCGCATCTACGCCGAGGATCCCGACCAGGGCTTCGTGCCCTCGACCGGGCGCATCGACGCGCTGCTGCTGCCCGAGAACGACTGGGTGCGCGTCGATTCCGGCGTTGAATCCGGCGACGAGGTCAGCATGCACTACGACCCCATGATCGCCAAGCTGATCGTCCACGACACGACGCGCGAGGCCTGCCTGGCGCGGCTCAACCAGGCCCTGGCGGCCAGCTTCGTCGCCGGCCCGACCACCAACCTGGGCTTCCTGCAGGCCTTGGCCGGCTCGCGGGTCTTCGCCGAAGCGGCCATCGACACCGGCCTGCTCGACCGCGACCTCGCGACCATCCTCGATGCCGGCGAGCCGCCGCTCGACGTACTGGCCGCGGCCGCCGGGCGCTGGCTGCTGGAGCAGGAGTCCGATGCGACCGGCCGCACGGCCTGGGATGTCTGTGACAGCTGGCGCCTGGGCGAGCCGGCCACGCGCAGCATCGACATCGAGTCTGCCGGCCGGCGGGTGAGCGTCGAGGCGCGCGGATATCGGGGCGACTACCATCTGCGAATCGGCGGCGAAGCGCATCCGGCCCGCATCCAGCAGCTGGGTGACAGCGAGTTCAGCCTGACGCTGGATGGCCAGAGCCGGCGGCTTCAGATCCACATGGCCGACGACTATCGCCTGGAGGTCTGCATCGCAGGCCGCCGCTGGCCGGTCAGCCGCCATGCGCGCTTCGAAGCCGCTATCGAAGGGGGTGCCGGCGACGGCCGCCTGCTCGCCCCCATGCCCGGCAAGATCCTCGAAGTCCGCGCAGAAACCGGTCAGTCGGTTTCCGAAGGCGAAACCCTGCTGATCATGGAAGCGATGAAGATGGAGCTGGCGATCAAGGCGCCGATGGACGGCGAAGTCGCAGAGATCGCCGTGAGCGCCGAGGATGTGGTCGAAGCCGACACCCTCCTGCTTGCGCTGGAGCCCGCCGACTAAAGCTGGCTATCCGCCCCGTGGCGAGTCACTCTGCTCGGTAGACCGTTCCTGTTCGAGTTGCTCGGCCTTGCGACTCATCAAGCGCGTCGCTGCAAGCAGAAACCTGATGACGACCACGAGCAATGCCAACATGAGAACCAGGATGAACGCCTGGCCGATAAACACCCCGATCGATAGCGAATCCAACATCTGCAATTCCCCATTGCTTGCTACGGCATCAAGTGTATCAGAGGGCCCGTGACACGGGGCGGGAACGCTCTGAAGATGTCAACATGGTTGGACGCTTGCCATTCATGGATAATCGCCCGCTTCGATTTCACACGACCACTTTCCAGACCCCATCATGACCGACGCTAGCGCCACGCGCATCGCACATCGCATCGCCGAGGAAATCGGCGCCCGCGCCACCCAGGTAACCGCCGCCGTCGCCCTGCTCGACCAGGGCGCGACCGTGCCCTTCGTGGCCCGCTATCGCAAGGAAGCCACCGGCGGGCTCGACGACACCCAGCTCAGAAACCTCGAAACCCGACTGAGCTACCTGCGCGAACTCGAAGACCGCCGCGCCACGGTGCTGGCCACCATCGACGAGCAGGGGCATCTCACCGGTGAGCTCAAGGCGGCAATCGAGAACGCCCATACCAAG
>CAZSGS010000256.1:0-2262 GCA_964606365.1 uncultured Wenzhouxiangella sp.
TGGCGTCCGTCGCGGATGCGACCGCGACCTACACGGCTCCAGCCTGAGCCGGCCAGGATTTCACGAAAAGCGGCCGGATCTCAGAAATTCCGCCACGGCCCTCACCACCGACGGCGCCGTCACCAGGCCGGTGTGCGTGACCGGCAGAATGCACTCCCGCGCCCCTTCCAGCCGGCATTCGGCCACGCTGACCGTGCCATCGTTGGGTCGCTCCAGCGGCCCGAACAAGCGCCCCACCCCAACCGGGCGGCTGCCGGCGATGACCGCGGTTTCCCGTCCGGCCGGGGCAGGCGAGAATCCGTTCTCCAGCGCCGCTCGTGCGCGTCCGACCAGCGGCTTGAACAAGCGGCGATCGGCCACCCGGCGACCGACGGCCGAGCCGTTGACCGGCGAACCCAGCAGGACAACCCGCCCGGGCGGCAGGTCAGCGTATTCGTCGAGCATGCGCAGGATCACCAGGCCGCCGAGCGAATGACCCACAAGATGAACGTGATCGAGAGCAAGACCGGCGACGAACTCGCGCAGTGCTCGAGCGTTGCCCTGCAGTGATCGGCCCATGGTGGGATAGGCAAAGGCGTGAACGTCGAATCCGTTCCGCTTGAGCCCCCGGCCGATCAGGGCCATGCTCCAGGGACCCCACCAGAGCCCGTGCACGAGCACGACGCAGCGAGTCACGATGCAGCCTGTCGAGTGGTCATGGCGGGATCTCCACGCAGGAAAATCAGAATCTATCTCGCGCAAAGGCGCCAAGGCGCAAAGAAATCAATTGCGCTTTCTTGGTTTTACTTTGCGTCTTCGCGTCTTTGCGCGAGAAAGATTTTCATTCCTTAGCGACCAACTTTAGCCGCAGTTCCTGGAGCTGATCGCTCTCCACCGCAGCCGGCGCACCCGTCATCAGGCACGAGGCGTTCGCCGTCTTGGGGAAGGCGATGACTTCGCGGATGGAGTCCTCTCCGGCCATGAGCGCGGCGATGCGGTCGATGCCGAAGGCGATGCCGCCGTGCGGCGGGCAACCGTACTTGAGCGCCTCGAGCAGGAAGCCGAAGCGGGCCTTCGCCTCGGTCTCGTCGATGCCGAGCACGTCGAAGGCGGCCTGCTGCAGCTTCGGGTCGTGGATACGGATCGAGCCGCCGCCGATTTCCGAGCCGTTGAGCACCATGTCGTAGGCGCGCGACAGGGCGTTGACCGGGTCGGCCTTGAGCGCGTCGCCGTCGGCGACCGCCGGGGCGGTGAAGGGATGGTGCAGCGCGTAGTAGCGGCCGTCCTCGGTGTCGTACTCGAACATCGGGAAATCGACCACCCAGAGCGGCTTCCAGCCTTCCTGCACGAGGTCGAGGTCCTTCGCCACCTGCAGGCGCAGCGCGCCGAGAAAGGTGCTGACCACCAACTTCTCGCCGGCGCCGAAAAAGAGGATATCGCCGTCGCCGGCGCCGGTGTCCGCGAGGATGCCACGGACCGCCTGCTCGTCGAGGAACTTGGCCACGGGCGACTGCACGCCTTCCAGCCCGGCCGCGGCGTCCTTGACCTTCATCCAGGCCAGGCCCTTCGCGCCGTAACGGCCGACGAACTCGGAATAGCCGTCGATCTGCTTGCGCGTGAGTTCGGCACCGCCGGGCACGCGCAGCGCGGCCACGCGCGAGGCCGGATCGTTGGCCGGGCCCGAGAAGACCTTGAACTCGACGTGACGCACGTGCTCGCAGATCGTGACCAGCTCCAGGTCGATGCGAAGATCGGGCTTGTCGGAGCCGTAGCGGCGCATCGCCTCGGCGTAGGTCATGCGCGGGAAGGGATCGGGCAGGTCGACATCGAGCACGTCGGAGAACACGCGCCGGATGAGCTTTTCGGCCGTGCCCTGCACGTCGGCCTCTTCGACAAAGGCCATCTCCATATCGAGCTGGGTGAACTCGGGCTGGCGGTCGGCTCTGAGATCCTCGTCGCGGAAGCAGCGCGCGATCTGGTAGTAACGGTCGAGCCCGGTCATCATCAGGATCTGTTTGAAGATCTGCGGCGATTGGGGCAGCGCGAAGAAACTGCCCGGCTGCACGCGGGAAGGCACCAGGTAGTCGCGCGCGCCCTCGGGTGTGGCGCGGGTCAGGATCGGCGTCTCGGCATCGACAAAATCGCGCGCGTCGAGAAATTGCCGGATCGCGCCGGTCAACTTCGAGCGCAGGCGCAGATTGCGCTGCAGGCGCGGGCGACGAAGGTCGAGGAAACGATACTTCAGTCGCACCTCCTCGCCGTCTTCGTCGTTCATCAAAAGCG
>CAZSGS010000256.1:2272-4185 GCA_964606365.1 uncultured Wenzhouxiangella sp.
CAATAGCGGCAGCGGTGCCGCCGCGCTGAGTATCTCGAGCGAGTCGGCGACCACCTCGACCTTGCCGGTCGGCATGTCGGGATTCCACTGGCTCTCGGGCCGCATGCGCACCGTGCCCGTCAGGCGCACGCAGAACTCGTTGCGCAGCTTCTCGGCCTCGGCGAAGGCGGGCTTGTTGTCGGGCTCGACCACGACCTGCAACACGCCGGCATGATCGCGCAGGCCGACGAAGATCAGCCCGCCGAGGTCACGGGCGCGATTGACCCAGCCGCAGACGGTGACTTGCCGGCCATCAAGCGCCTCGGTAACTTCTCCGCACAGATGAGAACGCATCGTTCAGGCCGCCTGCCCGGCCGAGCCACTGCCGGCGCCGCCGCCCTTGTCGGAACCACCCGAGGAAGACTTGCTATCGCTCTTGGCGTCCGATCTATCGGCGGACTTTGCGTCCTTGCTGCCGTCCTTGCTGCCGTCCTTATTGCCGTCCTTATTGCCGTCCTTATTGCCGTCCCCGGCAATATTGCGCTTGTTGTCCTTCTTGAAATCGGTCTCGTACCAACCGCCTCCCTTGAGCCGGAAGCCGGCGGCCGAAATCAGCTTCTTGAGCGCGGCGTTGCCGCATTCCGGGCAGTCGACCAATGGCGGGTCGGAAATCTTTTGCAGCTTTTCCATCTCGTGGCCGCAGGACTGACAGCGGTATTCGTAAATCGGCATCGTTCGAAATCCCCGTCTGGATTCATGGATGGTGCGTATTGTGGGGGTCGCGAGCCCGGTTTTCGAGCCCGGATCGCGTCAATCGCACCATTATCGCCTTCCCTGGAGAACATCGCCAATCCGCTATGATTGGCGCATGCCGTTGGCTGACCCCGCATCCGACAAGCTCGCCGACCTGTTCGAGCGCTTCGAGCCCGAGAACTGGCCGGTCGTGGCCGAGAGCAACCAGGGCCGGATCGTGCGCGTTACCCGCGGCGGTTTCGACCTGGCCGTCAAGACGCCAAGCGGCCGGGGCATTGCGTGGCAGGCACGGCGCTTCTCTCTCCGGCGCGAGTTCCGGGCCTACCGGCGCGTCGCGGGCGTGGCCGGCTTCCCGCGCTGTTTCGGGCTTTTCGGGGGCTGCCACCTGGCTGTGGAGTACGTCGATGGCGCACTGCTGAAACACGCATCGCCCGCCGATCCCGAGCAGTTTTTCGACCGGCTCAGGCAGATCATAACGGCCATGCACGACCGCGGGGTCGCGCACGGCGACCTCAAGAGCCGGAAGAACGTCATGGTCACCGGCGACGGCCGGCCGGTCATCATCGACCTGGGCACTGCCATCGTGCGCAAGACCGGCTCGCACCCGCTCAATGGCTGGCTGTTCGACTACCTGCGTCAGATCGATCTCAATGCCTGGGTCAAGCTCAAGTACGGCAGCTATGATCGCGCCGACGAGCTCGACCGCCAACTGGTAAGGCGCTCGCGCATCGAGCGGCTCAACAACTGGGCACGGCGACGAGGGCTATGACACCCGCCCTCTCGAAGCGGACAGCCGCCGCAAGCCTTCCTCGATACTGACTTTCGGCGCGTACCCCAGATCGCGCCTGGCCGCGGAAATATCGAACCAGTGCGCGGTTGCCAGGTGTTCCACGACGAAGCGCGAAAGGGGCGGATCGGAGCGCCTGCGCAGCCCGCGCCAGACCCACTCGATCACCGTCGCGGCGACCATGGCCACGCCGAACGAAACGCGTCCGATCGCCGGGGTTTCGCCGGCGGCGGCAAGCATCATCGACAGCATCTCCCCGACCGGCCGGGGCTCACCGTTGGAAATGAAGTAGGCCTTGCCGGCAGCCGTGCCGGGGCCAGCCAGGTTGTCCAGCGCCTGAAGATGGGCCCGTGCGGCGTTGTCGATGTAGACCGTATCGATGCGCTTGTCCGGC
>CAZSGS010000257.1:0-3343 GCA_964606365.1 uncultured Wenzhouxiangella sp.
CACTGCCGTTCGGTCATGAACGTGCCGTTCGGGCCGGCCGACGAATCGCTGGTCATGCCCTTCGTCGAGCAGGCCGAAGCGGCCGGCATGCAGGGCCTGAAGGGGCATCGCGCCCTCGGTGGGCTACGGGCCAGCCTGTACAATGCCCAGACCATTGATGCGGTGGAGACACTCGTTGAGTTCATGCGGGAATTCGAGCGACGGAACGGATAAGGTCGACCTCACCGAGGTGCGCCAGCGCATCGACTCGCTCGATGCGCGAATCCAGGCCCTGATTTGCGAGCGCGCCGGGCTCGCCCAGGCGGTACGCTCGGCCAAGGGCGAGGCCGCCACCCCGGCGGAATACTACCGCCCCGATCGAGAGGCCCAGGTGCTGCGCCGCGTGATCGAACGCAACGACGGCCCGCTGGCCGATTCGGTCATGCTGCGGCTCTTTCGGGAAATCATGTCCGCGTGCCTGGCCCAGCAGGAGCCGCTGCGCGTGGCCTACCTGGGCCCGGAGGGCACGTTTACCCAGCAGGCGGTCTTCACCCAGTTCGGGCACTCGGTCAGCGCCAGCTCGGAGACCGGCATCGACGAGGTCTTCCGGCGCGTGCAGGGTGGGGAAGTGGATTTCGGCGTCGTGCCGGTCGAGAACTCCTCTCAGGGTATCGTCACGCACACGCTCGACATGTTCATGCACTCGGACGTTCGCATCGCCGCGGAAGTCGAGTTGCGGATCCACCAGCACCTGTTGACCCGGGCGGGCTCGCTCGAGGCCATCGAGCGCGTCTACGCCCACCAGCAATCGCTGGCGCAGTGCCGGATGTGGCTGGCCGAGCATCTCGAGCATGCTGAGCTGATCGCAGTGTCCAGCAATGCGGAAGCAGCGCGACGCGTGCGCACGGCGCCCGATGCCGCCGCGATTGCCGGTCGCAACGCGGCCGAGCTCTACGGACTGCCCGTCATGTTTGCCAACATCGAAGATCACGCCGACAATACGACGCGCTTCCTGGTGCTGGGCCGCGAACTCCTGCCGCCCTCGGGCGAGGACAAGACCACGCTGATGGTCGCCGGCCTGGACGGCCCGGGCGCACTGTTCGGCCTGATCGAACCGCTGTCGAAGCACGGCGTCAACATGACCCGCATCGAGTCGCGGCCTTCGCGCGAGCGGCGCTGGGACTACGTGTTCTTCATCGACATGGAAGGCCACGTCGACGACCCGGGCCTGGCCGAGGCCCTGGCCGAAATCGAGACCCGGGCCGCCCAGGTCCGCATCCTCGGCTGCTACCCCCGCGCCGTCGTCGGGCGGTTGCCGGGGGAGCGGGAGTAGGCCGTCAAGTCAAGAGATTCAAGTCAAAAGATTAAGATCACGAGAAAAGAATTGTCCACAGATGAACACAGATGAACACAGATAAAAGAACAAGAAGAACAGAAATAAAGAAAGAACAGGATCCTTCATCGCCCGAGCATCTACGGGGATGATCGATCGCCCGCCAGGCGACCGGGCGCTGTTGTTATCCATCTGTGTTCATCTGTGGACAAATAGGTTTTTAGTGTTTTGGTGTTTTGAAGGAAGTTGAATGAAGCAAAGAGACTACTCTGATCTGGCCGCCCCGGGCGTGCGGGAACTGATGCCTTACCTGCCGGGCAAGCCGATTTCCGAGCTCGAGCGCGAGTACGGTGTGAGCGACTCGATCAAGCTCGCCTCGAACGAGAATCCGCTCGGCGCCAGCCCGAAAGCCATCGAGGCCGCCCGCGCCGAGCTCGACGATGTCTGGCTCTACCCGGACGCCAACGGTTTCCACCTCAAGCGGGCCCTGGCCGCCAAGCACGACGTGCCGGTCGAGGCGATCACTCTGGGCAACGGTTCCAACGACGTGCTGGTATTCCTGGCGCAGGCCTTCCTGCAACCGGGCCTGGCGTCGGTGTTCTCCCAGTACGCATTCGCCGTCTACCCCATCGCCACGCAGATGACCGGCGCGAAGGCGAGTATCGCGCCCGCGCTGCCGGCCGACCATCCTTCGATGCCGTTGGGGCACGACCTCAGGGGGCTGTTCGAGCGCGTTGGTGAGGACACGCGGCTGGTTTTCGTCGCCAATCCCAACAATCCCACCGGTACCTGGCTGGACGGCGAGCGGCTCAAGGACTTCGTCGGCTCGCTGCCGCCGCATGTCGTCTGCGTGGTCGACGAGGCCTATACCGAGTACGCCGAGTCCGACACCCTGGGCGATGCCTCGACCTGGCTCGACGAGTTTCCCAACCTGGTGGTCACGCGCACTTTCTCCAAGGCCTACGGCCTGGCCGGCCTGCGCGTGGGCTACGCGCTGTCGAATCCCGGCATCGCCGATCTGCTCAATCGCGTGCGTCCGGCCTTCAACGTCAACGCACCCGCCCTGGCGGCCGCGCGCGCGGCGCTCGACGACCATGAATTCATCAGCAAGACCCGGCGCATGAACGGCGAGGGTATGCAGCAGCTTGCCGAGGGTTTCCGGAAGCTGGGGCTGACGGTCGTTCCCTCGGCGGCCAATTTCCTGCTGGTCGGATTCGACCGCCCCGGTGCCGAGCTCAACGAAGCGCTGCTGCGGCGCGGCGTGATCGTCCGGCCGGTGGCCAACTACGGCCTGGACAACTACCTGCGGATCACCATCGGAACGCCGGCGCAGAACGAACGCCTGCTGACCGCGCTTTCGGAAGTGCTCTGACCGATGCGGCTGGTCGTCCACCCCGCTGCCGGCGCGTTGACCGGGCGATACCGGCCGCCAGGGGACAAGTCGGTATCCCATCGCGCTGCCATCCTGGGTGGCTTGGCCGCCGGCGAGACGGAGATCCACGGCTTTCTCGAAAGCGCTGACACGCGCGCGACGCTCTCGGCCGTGCAGCAGCTCGGTGCCCGCGTCGATGAGGCCGGTGGCGTGATCCGAATTCAGGGCGGGTCGCTTCGGGCACCGGCGAACGCGCTCGATCTCGGCAATTCGGGCACCGGCATGCGACTGCTGGCGGGGGCGCTTGCCGGACACCCCGAACTCCAGGGCAGTCGCATCGAGCTGTTCGGCGACGCATCGCTGTCCCGTCGACCGATGGGCCGCATCATCGATCCGCTGGCGCGCATGGGCGCGAGAATCCAGAGTCAAGGTGGCCATGCGCCGCTGATTCTCGAACCTGTCGCCCTGGGCGGGCAACGACACGTGCTGAATATCGCCAGCGCCCAGGTCAAGTCGGCCATTCTTCTGGCCGGGTTGTACGCCGAAGGACAGACCGTTGTCGTGGAGCCGGGTGTGAGCAGGGACCACACCGAACGGATGCTGCCCGCCTTCGGCGTGTCTTTGCACGACGGCGAGCCCGGTGTGGCCGTCCGCGGCGG
>CAZSGS010000257.1:3353-4180 GCA_964606365.1 uncultured Wenzhouxiangella sp.
GACCTCGACGACCTCGGCATGCTGCTGGAGGATGTCCGCGGCGGGCAGACGCTGTCCGGCACCCGGCTGCAGGTGCCGGGTGACCTGTCGTCGGCCGCCTTCGCCCTGGCCGCCGGCCTGCTGGTCGATGGATCCCGGCTCGAGCTGGCGGGCGTCGGCCTCAATCCGACGCGCAGCGGCTTTGTCGATATCGTGCGCGGCATGGGGGCGAGGGTGGCAATCGAAGACGACCGGATCGAGGGCGGCGAACCGCTGGGCCGGTTGTCTGTCGAGGGCGGCGTGCTTTCCGGCGTCGACATCGCGCCGGAACAGGTGCCGCTGGCCATCGACGAGTTCCCCTTGATCATGGCCATGGCCGCCGCGGCCGAGGGCGTCACACGCATCCGCGGCGCCGGCGAATTGCGGGTCAAGGAGTCCGACCGAATCGCCGTGATGTGCCGGGGGCTCGCCCGGCTGGGTGTCGCGGTCGAGGAACTCGACGACGGCGCCGTCGTCACCGGCGGGGCGGTGCGCGGCGGCGAGGTCGACAGCCACGGCGACCACCGGGTGGCCATGAGCTTCGCCGTGCTGGCCCTGGTCGCCGAAGCGCCGGTGGCCATCGACAACGCCGAGTGGATCCGGACGAGCTATCCGGGGTTCCTGGAGGACATGAGGGGCCTGGGGGCGGAGATGGAGTGGGAATGAATTGGTTGCCTGGTTTGCTGGTTCGGCGTTAGCGGGTGTTGCTGCCGATCTATAATGCCCTGCCAACGAACCAACAAACTGACGAATCCCCGAGTGAACCAGCCAACCAGCCAACCAGCCAACCAGCCAACGACCGGCGAGCC
>CAZSGS010000258.1:0-4174 GCA_964606365.1 uncultured Wenzhouxiangella sp.
TGATCACGCCACTTCGTGCGGCCATCGAACCCAACGTGACCGAGGGCATCAGGGCGCGCATCGCAAGGCATGCGCACAGCGACGACTGATCCGAGCGACTGAAGCGCATACCCCTTCGAAGGTGCTTGATATCGGCAGCGGCCGCGATGTGCTGCGCAAGATCGGCTGCTTCGCCCCCCCGGTCCAGGGATCGATTCGAGTAGCGCCGCCCGACACCAGCCGGGCGGCGCGGGCAAGGTCACTGACCGCAGCTCCCCGGCACGATCTTCTCGATCTCCAGTGTCTGGTCTTCGAACCCGGGCAGGGCCGACTCGACCTCGATCGTGGCGTTGTTGCAGTCCTCGATGGTCATCTCGATGGCGCCGAAGAACTCGCTGTCGACGTCTTCGGGCCGGAAGCGTCCGCCGAAGTCGGCGCCCCCGGTGACGTTGACCTCGGGGAACAGCAGGGTGTCGCCGAAACGCTCGCCCAGCCCGAGCAGCCAGGTCTGCTTGCCATCCTCGTAGGTGTAGTAGGTCAGCACGAACTGCCCTTCCTCCCAGGCCAGCTGGAAGCCTTCGCCGCTGCGGGCGGGGTCGTACCAGTTGCCGGTGATGGTGCGGTTGGTCGCTGACGGACCGCCGCCTCCGCACTGCGTGGGCACGATGCGCTGCATCTCCACGACGAACGGCTCGAATCCATCGACCACCGGCTCGATGTCGAGAACGGCGCGATCGCAGTCGATGAACGTCATTTCGATCGAGCCCCAGTCCGTGTATTCGACGTTGTCGGGGTCGAAAGCGCTGCCGTAGTCCGCGCCCTGCGTGATCGACATTTCGTCGAAAACGATGCGCCCGTCGGACAAGGAGCCGATGCCGATCAGCCAGACCTGTTCGCCGTCGATGTAGGTGTAGTAGGTTAGAACGAAAGTCTCGCCGTCGTTCTCCCGGGTCAGCTGGACGCCCTCACCCGAGCGGGCGGAATTGAAGAAGTTGCCGTAGGCCTCTTCGCGCAGCTGCGCATCCGTCGGCACCTCGTCGCCCGGACCGTCGCCCGGTTCGGCTTCACCGTTGGCAATCGGGCCGTCGGTGGAAAAGCGGCCGAGCGTGACGTGGCCGCTGGCACCGTCGATGGTTCCAATCGTAATGAGGATGTTGTCGACCCGATCCCATTCCAAGGGCGTGGGTGTCATTGAGCTGAACTGGTCGAACGGAATGACGAGCTCCCCCGGGGTCGGGGACTGGACGAAGGCAACGGCGTTGTTCTCGTCCGGCCCGGTGACCGAGACCTGCATTACGGCGCCACCACTGGCCGATTCGACATCAATCTCGAACGCACTCGAGCCGGTCAGGTCGAACAGCGGACCGTTACTTCGATCATAACCGCTTCCGCATCCGCCACCGCTGTCGGAACCGCCCGCGGGCAGGTTGATCTGGCAGGTGAACTCGCCCCCGGCCACGCTCGCCGTCACGGTAGACCCCGAGGGCGCCTCGTCGTCGAGGGCCGGGACGAGGATCCGGAATCCGCCCAGCACGCTGACCGTCTCGAGAATGCCCTCCTCCTCGGATATCTCTTCACCCGGCCCGACCGTGAACGGACCCTGGCTGGCGGAGAAGTCGTCGATCAGTTCAGCGTGGGCCCAGTGGGCCGCACCCAGCAGCAGCGCTGCGAGAATCCCTCGTGACATCACAATTTCCCATCGTCGTGGCCGGGCATCCGGCGGTTGTTCTTATTTACGGAAAGCGAGGAGAAATGTGGTCACCGGGCATCCGTGATCCGGCAGCGAACCGCGGCGGACCACTCAACCGGCTTCCCCCGCGGCGTGCCCGGACGCCCAGGCCCACTGGAAGTTGTGGCCGCCGAGATGGCCGGTCACGTCGACGACTTCACCGATGAAGAACAGCCCCGGTTGCTTGCGACACTCCATTGTCCGGGAAGACAACGCTGCGGTGTCGACCCCACCGATGGTGACCTCGGCCGTGCGATAGCCTTCCGTGCCGGCCGGCCACACGCGCCAGGGCTGGAGCCGTTGCCGGACCTGTTCGATATCGGCGTCGGACACCTCGGCCATGGGCTTGTCGGCAAGCCAGAGCTCGCACCAGCGCTCGGCGACGCGGCGCGGCAGCAGACCCGCCAGCGCGTTCTTGAGCGTCTGCTTCGGCCGGGCACGGCGCAGTTCCCGCAAGTGATCCACCAGGTTGATCCCGGGCAACAGATCGATCGAAACCGGTTCGCCCGGATGCCAGCAAGAGGAGACCTGCAGCATCGCCGGGCCGCTCAGGCCTTGATGGGTGAACAGGATGTTCTCGCGAAATCCTGCACCTCCGGCCTCGCTGTAGCTCTCGACCGAGACCCCGGCCAGGCCCCGAATCTGTTCAAGCTTGCGTCCGTCCAGCACGAAGGGCACCAGCGCCGCACGCGTGGGCTGGATCGCCAGGCCGATTTCACGGGCAAAGTCGAACCCGAATCCCGTCGCACCCATGCGCGGAATCGAGTACCCCCCGGTGGCGATCACCAGCGATTCACAGGCGATCGCCCCGGTCGGCCCGGTCAGACGATGCGGCGGGCCCAGCTGGTCGATGACAACCGGCGAGCGCGTGCGAACCACCGCGTCGACGGCCTCGCACTCGGCCAGCAACAAGCCCACGATATCCTTCGATGAGCGATCACAGAACAACTGCCCCAGCTTCTTCTCGTGGAATGGCACCGCGTGCCGTTCGACCAGGGCGATGAAGTCCCGGGGCGTGTAGCGGCTGAGCGCCGACTTGCAGAAATGCGGGTTGGCCGACAGGAAGTTGTCCGGCCCGGAATGCACGTTGGTGAAATTGCAGCGCCCGCCGCCGGACATCAGGATCTTCTTGCCGACCTTGTTGGCATGGTCGACCACCAGCACCGAGCGCCCGCGCCGGCCGGCGGCGATCGCGCACATCAGGCCGGCGGCACCGGCGCCGATGATGACGACGTCGAAGTGCTCCGGATTGGACGGGAAGGCGGCCATCGAGGCGTTGGGCCGGTGCGATCTCAGTGTGAAACGAACAGGCGCATGGGCTTGAGATGACCCGACCCGTCCATCTCGCCGACCCCCAGGAAGGTCGCGGGGCCGTAGATCCGCACCGGGCCCCGGTGCGGCGCCTGCAGACCGGCCAGGCGCTGGCCCTGGCCGATACGGGCGGCCTGGTGCTCATCGAGCGCGACGGCCGGCAGGTGTTCCAGCGCGCGGTCCGGCGGCGAAAGCAGCGCCCTCGCCTCCTCGCACGTGAGCGCTTCGAGGGCTTCGAGTTCGACCGCATCGCGGATGTCGAAGGGCGCACTGGCCGTGCGTCGCAGCGCGGACAGGTGCGCGCCGCAACCCAGCGCGTGCCCGATGTCGCGCGCCAGCGAGCGAACGTAGGTGCCCTTCGAACAAGCGACCCGCAAGCGTAGCGTCTCGGCGCCGCGATCGACCAGTTCCAGTTCGTGGATCCGTACCGGGCGCGACGGTCGCTCGACGGTCTCGCCCCTGCGCGCAAGCTCGTAGAGCCGTCGCCCCTTGTGCTTCAGGGCCGAATGCATGGGCGGGACCTGCTCGATGGCGCCGCGGAAGGTCTCGAGGACGGCTTCGAGCTTCTCGTCATCGAATTCCGGTACCGCGTGGCGCTCGATGACGGCCCCTTCGGCGTCTTCGCTGTCGGTGATCACGCCCAGCCGCACTTCCGCTTCGTAGGCCTTGTCGGCGTCGAGCAGGAAGCCCGCCACCTTGGTGGCCTGGCCGAAACACAGTACCAGCAGGCCCGAGGCCATGGGATCGAGCGTGCCCGTGTGCCCGGCCTTCTTGATGTCGATCATACGCTTGGCGCGCCCGAGGGCGGCGTTTGAGGTGATGCCAACAGGTTTGTCGAGAAGCAGGATGCCGCCAGGCGCCGTTGGTTTGTCCATGGTGTTCCTGAAGCCGCAGGTTGTGGGGGCATCAGCCCTTCTTCTTGACCGCCGCCAGCAACTGCTCGATGCGATCACCGGTTTCCGAAGACGTGTCGTGGAGAAACTTGAGCGTGGGAACCACGCGCAGACGGATTCGCTGACCCAGCTCGTGGCGTACCTTGCCGGCGTGCTCGTTGAGGAACTGGATGATCTCGAGCGCCTGCTCGATCTCGAGCACGGCGATGAAGACCTTGGCGTGGGACAGGTCCCGCGCGACCTCGACGTCGGTGACGCTGAT
>CAZSGS010000259.1:0-1066 GCA_964606365.1 uncultured Wenzhouxiangella sp.
GACGGTCGCCGTCCCTTCCGAGGCCAGGCTCATCGGCAACAGCAGACCGGCGCCCTCGGCGGCGGTCTGGGCGATCGCGAGCGGGCACCCCGCCTCGACCGTCATGCAGGCCCCTTCGGCATCGACCCGGCGGACCGCGCGCATGCGCTCGAGGCTCACGATCACTTCCCGGCCGGGGTCCACGACGCTCTGCCCGCCGACCAGCCCGGTATTGCCGCCCTGCGGCACGATCTGCACGGCGTACTCGCGACACAGCAAGACGACCGCGGCGACTTCCTGCGTCGTGGCCGGGCGCACGACGGACAGCGGGTGTTCGCGGTAGCGCCCTCTCGGCTCGCGGGCATAGGCCTCGGCGTCTTCGCCCGTCAGGCAAGCCTGCGCGCCCAGCAGGGCTCTGAGGCGTTGGAACAACTCGCGGTGGCAAGACCCGGTCATGGGACCATTATCTCAGATGCACCGGCCGCGTCTCGCGGCCGCTCGGCGCGGGATCAATCGCAGAACACGCGCGTCGTGTAGTGTCTTGCACCCTCGGCAATCTGCGGGCTGTCGAGCTCGGCCGAAGCCTTCGAGCTCAAGCTGTAGGCGATATCGTTGCGCTCGAGAAAATCACGAATGACGCCCGGCTGGATGGCGAAATTGACGTTCTGGGCCACGACCCCGGTCGCCCTGAGCGTGGCGGCGTCGTTGAGCCGGGAGACGACGATACCGAGCAGGGCTCCGCGACCGTCGAGCACCGGCCCGCCGGAGCTGCCGGGCTGCACCGGCGCCGTGAGCTGGAACAGCCGCCGGTTGCCGCCCGCACCGGTATCGGCGCTGACCGAGCCGGTCGTGACATTGAGCGAGCCGAGCAAGTCGCCGAGCGGATAGCCCGCGGCCACGACCGGCTGGCCCAACCGGGCCGCGCGCGACGGGCTGAGCGAAACGAAGTGTTCGTGGTGGGCGTCGGTGCGCAACAGCGCGAGATCCGCGTCCGGATCGGAGACCAGCGCCTTGGCCGCGTGGCGCTCGGCGCCGACGCGGATGCTGCGGCAGTCCCGGACCACATGGTGATTGGTCAGGACCCTCC
>CAZSGS010000259.1:1076-4166 GCA_964606365.1 uncultured Wenzhouxiangella sp.
GTTCGAGATCACCACGCCGCTTCCCGACCCCCCTGTGCCGCCCCGCCCGCTGCCGTCGGTATCGACGCGGCAGGCCTGGAAACTGCGATTCATGCAGGCGTCCCGGGTCAGTGCGGCGATGGCCGCCGGCGTCAGATCGCTGTCGATGCGGGCTGCCACGTGGTTGGAGACCTCGACGACATCGGGATAGCTGTGCGGTGGAAAGATCTCGTAGAGCTCGAGGCCGCTCATGCCGCGCCGCATGTGGCCCACCAGTTCGATCGCGAAGCGGTAGACGTCCCCGCAGCAGGCCGCATCGACCTGACCCGAACCGCCGTGATCGATCACGCTGGTATCGCCCGCATCGCGATCCGGTGGCGGCGTTTGGGTGAAGTGCACCTGGCCGGATTCGTCGACCCAGCGGTAGATCTTCTGCGCCTGGGCATCGACAGCGCCCAGCGCAACGATCAGAATCAGAATGGAACGAACGGCCAGCGTACTCATCAAATCAGCGAGATGGATTCCCCGCTTGCAATATAGCACCGCGTTGCCCGACTCGGCCGGCCCGCGAACCGTCGCCAACTGGAGACCGTCCATGATCCGACTTCTCGCATCTGTGCTCTGCAGCCTCGCCACCGCCTGCACCTTCAATCTTCGACCCGGCGCGGACGCGGGCGCCGAAGACGAGGCCGCCGCGGGCCCGGCCGTGACCGTCAGCGCCGAGCTTTTCTACCCGGAACGAATCGCCCTGCCCGGCGACAGCACGCTGCTGGTCGCGGTCGATGCCGTGGACGGGAGCGGCAGGAAATCGCTGACGCGATTCTCGACGGCGCTGGACGGCCGCCAGGTTCCCATTCCGCTCCGGTTCTCGTTCCAGCCGCGGCAAGGAGACCGCGTCGTTCACGAATTGAGCGCCGCCGTCGTCGCCGGCGACGAACTGCTGCGGCTCACCGGCCCGGTCCTCGTCCGGGCGCGCGAAGGCGAGGCGTTGCTCGAGCGCATCCGCCTCCATCCGCCGCTCGAGGCGGGCTTCGGGCAGGCCTGGCAATGCGCCTCCGAGCGCGTGTTCCTGGGCGCCGTGGACACCGGCGTGTTCCTGGCGGTGGACGACGCGCTGCACGCTCTCGAGCCGGTTGCCGCGGCCTCCGGAGCGCGCTATCGCTCGCAGCAGGACCCGGCGCTCGGCATTCACGAAGAGGACGGTGAACTGCTGCTGCTTCGAGGCGACGAACAGAGGTCGGCGTGCCGCCGTCTCGAACCGCTCGAACCCCCCGTGTCGGCCGGCGGCAACGAGCCGGGCTGGCGTATCGACATCGACGAGGAGTCCATCGAGCTCGTCAGCGACTACGGACAGACCGTCACGCAGGCGACACGCATCGGCGCCGGTTCGAGCGGCCCGGTCACCCACTTTCGCGGCACCGGCGAGAACGGTCCGATCCTGGCAAGCTTCGCGCGGGATATCTGCAGGGATTCGGCGACCGGCATGCCCCATCCCCATGAAGCGGAAGTGCAGTTCGAGGGCGGCACGCTCAGCGGCTGCGGCGGCGAACCGCTGGACCTGCTGGTCGGGCACGACTGGCGGGTGACGCGGCTCGGCGATGATGCCGTGCCGGATGACGGCAGCGAAGGCGAGCAGATCGAGATCACGATGCGTTTCGACGACGAAGGCCGCGTCAGCGGCCGCGCCGCCTGCAACAGTTACTCGGCCGAGTTCCAGCTCGGCGGGGAGGGACTGTCGATTGACCGCCCCGTAGCCACCAAGATGGCCTGCGCGGAACCGCGCATGACGCTGGAAGGAGGTTTCCTGGCGCTGCTGTCACAGGCGCGGCGCTTCGATATCGGCCCCGGTGACACGCTGCAGCTGATCACGCCGGCAGGCCCCATTACGGCCGTGGCCCGGTAGCCATGGGCGGCTGGCCCGGTGCGACGGGCGCACTCGCCCCGATCAGCCGGCCCGCCGCGGCGGCCGGCGCGGCATGCTAATCTCGCTCCCCTGCGCACTCGACCAAGGGGAGCCGCCTCAACGGCGCGCTGTTTTGCCGCATGAAAATGCAGGCCGTTTTTCCACTCGTCGCTCTATGCCTGCCCCTTGCCGGCCACCCCGGCGCCGAAGTCGATGGATTCGCGGGTGACGAGTTCCAGATCAATACCCAGGAACTCTACGACCAGCGTGTTCCCTCGGTGGCCGCTGACGACGCGGGCAACAGCCTGGTGGTATGGCAATCGCAGGGCCAGCCGGAGACCGGCTGGGACGTATTCGCCCGACGCCTGGACGCGAACGGCGCGGCGCAAGCGCCGGAACTTAGGGTCAATGCCTTTGCCGCGGGCCGGCAGGACGGCCAGCACGTATCCGCCCTGCCGCAAGGCGGGTACGCGGTTGCCTGGAACGGTGCGATCCGCAGCGGCGAATCGCAGGGAATACAGGCGCGCCGTCTCGACGACGACGGCACACCGCTCGGTTCCGACCGTCCGGTCGGCGGCCTGTCCGATGAACTACAGCTCCTTCCGCGCCTGGCTCCGGCGGCGGACGACGGCTACCTGGTGGCCTGGGAAGGCCGGGGCCTCTACGACGACACCTTCAGCGTCGCCGGCCAGTTCATGTCCGACGACGGCACGCCCAGCGGCCCGATGATCCGAATCAGCCAGCAGGCCGATACGCAACAGCGCGGCGTCGATCTGGCGCGCAGCCCCGACGGCGACTACATGGTGGTGTGGCAAAGCAGCGGCCAGGACGGCGACAGCTGGGGCGTGTTCGGGCGCTGTCTGGCCGACGACGGCGGCGGAGGCGAAGCGTTCCGGATCAACCAGTCGACCAAGGGCGCGCAAAGCCGGCCCCGGGTCGCCTCGATGGGCCAGCGGGGATATGCCGTGACCTGGCAAGACAATCGCGGCCGCAGCACGTTCGAATACCGGCGCGTGATGCTGCGCCACTTCGATCGTGAATGTCAGCCGCTGGGCGACGAGCGCCAGGTCAACCAGTTCGACCAGGGCATCCAGGATCTGCCCGAAATCGCGGCGGCGGACGACGGCAGTCACGTGTTGGTCTGGCACAGCCTGCCCGAGGACTTCGAGGACCAGGGCATCTATGCCCGGCGAATCGACGCCAACGGC
>CAZSGS010000260.1:0-4157 GCA_964606365.1 uncultured Wenzhouxiangella sp.
AGGACGGTTGCTGGTCCCTGCATGCCCGCTTCACGCCGGAACAGGGCGAGCGCATCATGAAGGCGATTGATGCAGCCGTGGACGAGATCGAGGTTGAGCAGCGCAACGTTTCAGCGGAAACGTCGGCCGAGCCGGATTTCGACAAGCCGATGCCCTGCCCCATGGCTCAGAAGCGGGCGGACGCCTTTGAGCGGCTGGCCGATGGTTTTCTTGCCGGTGAAGGCGGAACGGTGAATGGCGGGGATCGCTGTACGGTGCATGTGCATACGGATCTGGATACGTTGCGTGCCGATGGCGAGGGCGCGGAATCGACGTTGGAGCGTGGTGGAAACGTTTCAGCGGAAACGTCCCGGCGCTTGGGGTGTGATTGTGGGGTTGTGCATTGGACGCATGGCCAAGGTCGACTCGATGGTTTGGGCGACGATTCGAATGTCGTTCGTCGGGGACGCGGCCCCGACCTACTCGATATTGGAAGAAAGAGTCGCTCGATTCCGCCGGCGATTCGGCGGGCGCTTCAGCGGCGCGACCAGGGCTGCCGTTTCCCCGGCTGTACGGCGCACAAGTATGTCGATGCGCATCATGTGGTGCACTGGGCCGATGGCGGGGAGACGAAGCTCGATAACCTGGTCACCCTGTGCCGCCACCATCATCGTTTGGTGCACGAGGGTGGGTTCGATGTGCAGATGGAGGCTGACGGGGTGCCGAAGTTCTACGATCGCCGCGGCAGATTCATTCCCGAAGCGCCGAAGATGCGTTTCCGCGGTAACGTTTTTGCCCTGATGACCGCTAACCGCCGAGCCGGCGTGGACGTTTCAGCGGAAACGTGTATTCCGGACTGGCATGGCGAAGTCATGGACGATGATCTGGTGGTGGAGAGCTTGTACCAACTGCAGCGGTAACGCGCCACTGTCCATTTGCAGCAGTCTGAGCAGCCCTATCCTTTGAGCTGCCGTGCCCATTTCAGCGCGCCCAGCCGCTGCCACAGCGTCCGGTACTCTTCGCGATAGATCCAGGCCTCGTCGTCGCCGCCGAGTTGGATGCTGGTCGGATCGATCTTCGGGCGGCGCATGCGGGACTTCAGGAGCGCTTCCAGGATTTTCGGGTAGGCTTCTGCAGCGCTGTCCAGCACTTCGCGCGCTTCTTCGGATTTATCCAGCGCGAACAGGGCCAGGGCATGGTTGTACTGCATCTCGGGCAGGTCGTTGGGATAGCGCTCGGCCAGGGCCAGGGCATCCTCGAATCGGCCCGTCTCGAGGTAACGCCGCGACAGGGGCATTCGCATGCCCTGATTGTCATGGGGGTTGAGTTGCAGCAGTCGCTCCAGGCGCTGAACATGTTCGGGGGTGGCCGGTCGATCGAGCTCGATGCCGATCCGCCAGGCCAGGAGATCCAGAGCGGGTCGATTTTCCCAGAACCCCCACTCAAGCTGGCACGAAGCCGCCTCGTTTTTCTCCAGCACGATCTCCAGCAGTGACTCGGCGCGCTGGAGCAACGGCAGGATGACGGCTTCCTCGACGCCCGGGAAATCGAGGGCTCGAGCGGAATAGGCCATTTCCGCCAAGGCCTCGAAGCTGTGCCACAGTTCCGGATAGTCCTCGAGCAGCGCGATCATACGGTCGAGATCCGCGGCGGGGTCACTTCGACCGCGGCCGGCGCCGGGCGAATAGTTGACCGGATCAATTCGCTGTCGCCATGCGTCCATGGCACGCACCAGTCGCGCTTTGGGCGTGAGCGGACCGGCATCGCCATCGACGGGGTCAAGGTCATACATGGACTTTGGTGTCGGCATGTCCTGCATGGCTGCCAGCAGATCGGCAGCCCCGGAACTCTCCGCCATGATCTCGCCGATGGCGGCCGAGCCGCGTTGCGCCACCTCGCGCAACCAGTCCACCAGGCCGGACAGTTCGGGGTGCCCTGCCCGGGCCAGGCGGCGGGACCAGAAATCGGCTCGCGTGCGCGCCTCCTGTTCGCGACCCTGTGCCATCAGCGTGGCCACTTCCAGATGGGCCAGGCCGGGCGAATCGGGATCAATCTGCTGCGCCTTGTTGAACATGGACCAGGCTTCATTGAACTTGCCCTGATCGACCAGCACGCTGACCTGACGTTGCATCGCGGCAGCGCGAATCGTGCGATCACCCTGCTCCATCGCCCGTTCAAGCAGCTTCGATTTCTTGCGCGGATTGCCCAGTTCGGAGTAGGCATCGAGCAGAGCATCGAGCAGGAACTCATGTTGCCCCACGAACGCCGAATCGCTGGCGAACCACGGCTCGAGCAGGGTCACCACGATCTCGAACTCGCCTTCCTCGAGCCACTGCCCGACGGTATGCGCCACCATGGACGGGTCGATCCGGCTGTTGGCCATCTCCTTCCAGTATTTGCGCGGCATCACAGCGAGCAGGCTGGGCAGGAAATTGACGTCGCGAATCGGCACCTCGCGCGCCAGAGCCTGGCAGCAGACCTTGTACTTTCGTCCCGAACCGCAGTGGCAGCGCTCATTGCGTCCCGGTTCGGGCAGCTTCGGCAATGCGAATTCGAGCTCCGGATGGGGAATGCCCTGCCAGATGGCGCGCACCATCACCCGGAGCAGGCGTCGGCGCAGATCGCATTCTTCGTGCAGCGCTCCGTGTGGAGGCGGCGGGAAGAAGACATCCAGACTGGATTCGATCCGGGTCAGCAGATCATCGAGCGGTTCACCTTGCACGATGGAGCGGCTGCACCGTTCAGCCAGGAGAGAAAGGTCTGGCCCTTGCGGGTTCGCGGCTTGGGTCGTCATGGGGCTATTCTACTCAGTAGCAACCGCAGCGCGCCGAAGAGATCCCGCCGGTTGGAAGACCAGATCACCGAGCTGTCTGCAAGGAGATGCTTGTCTTAATTGTCCGCAACTATTAATATAGGGACATATAGGACATAGGCCGGATCACCATGACTCACCGAACGAAGGAAGCTGGCGCGCAGTACATTGGGTACGGTGGAAAGAGCCGTCAGCAACTTTACGAGCGAGTCCGGCGCATTCTCGACCGATTGCCGGATTCCGAACTGGAAGATTTGCCGGCGCTTGACGATCTTGGGTTGCTCGGAGAAATGGAGAGCCGTTTGGCCGCACAGGCGGCCAGCGAGAGCGCAATTGGCAGAGCCCTTCTTCGCGGCCGCAAGGCGCGAACCCGCCTAATGCGTACCACAGAGATGCTGCCTATCGAGCAAGTCGCAGATTTGCTGGATATTCGACCGGATTCGGTGCGCAAGCGCATTCAGCGCGGTGGGCTATTGGCGGTCAAACAAGGGCAATCCATCCTGTTGCCGGCCTTTCAGTTCCGTGATGACCGGGTTGTCGATGGAATGAGCGATTGCCTGTCCGCGCTGGAAAGCGTCGGCGACTGGACGCGGCTGGACTGGTTCATGATGCCCCACCCGGATCTTGCAGAAAAGACACCGGCTGAATGTCTTGCGAGGTGCACTGAGCAGGTTATCGCCGCCGCAGAGCGTTTTGGACGACAGGGTGGTACCTGAAGAACTTGCAATTCGTGAGGTTGCTGTTGGCACGTTGCTGTACCGATGCCATGCACTCCAGCACGGCGTGCTTCATTTTGGCCGTTACGGTCGACACCGATTCGATGACCCGCGGAGAAAGTTTGGCGTTTGCTATCTATCGCTCTCGCCAAGCGGCGCATTTGCCGAGACCCTGATCCGAACGCCGACCGGCCAGATCCTTCAAAAATCGGACCTGCGCAACTGTTGCCTAACTCGCATACAGGCCCGAAAGAAGCTGCGACTGGCACATTGCCATGGTGAGGGCCTTAAGCGAAACGGGCTGGATAGCCAAATATCATCGTACGTGGACCGAAGTTTGACTCAATCGATCGCACGTGAATTTCACGACCACAACGACAAACCCGATGGATTGATCTATCGAGCCCGCCATGACGACGACCAGATGTCGATCGCCTTATTCGAGCGCGCGTCAGCGAAGCTTGCCGAACCCGAACAACCCGTTTCCTGGATGAACGCAGGCTCAAATCTTGACGAAGTGCTGAACCGATACGGCATTGCCCTGATTGATGGTTGAATCAACCCATCCAGGCAACTGAGAAGCAGAGGTTGTCGGCTAGTGTACCCCGTCACTCATCTTGTAACTTATAGAGCGCCGTACAAGCCCGAGC
>CAZSGS010000261.1:0-4135 GCA_964606365.1 uncultured Wenzhouxiangella sp.
TGCGAGCGCATGACATAGAAATAGCGCGCGGCGTCGTTGCCGACTTCCTCGCGCAACTCACGCAGGGTCACGAAGCTGCCGGAACGCGTCGACATCTGCACCTTCTTGCCGCCGCGGTAGAGCACGGCGAACTGCACCAGCTGGAATTCCAGGCGGTCCGCGTTCTCGTCGAGGCCGGCGGCGGCGGCCTTCAGGCGCGGCACGTAGCCGTGGTGGTCGGCGCCGAAAACGTACAGCGAAGTACCGCTGCAGCGGTCGAGCTTGTCGAGCAAATAGGCGACGTCGGACGCGAAGTAGGTGGTGCGCCCGTTCTCCCGCACCACGACCCGATCCTTGTCGTCGCCGAGCTCGGTGGCCTTGAACCAGGTCGCGCCCTCCTTCTGGTAGAGCCAGCCCTGCCGGTCGAGCTTGTCGAGCGCGCGCGCGAGCGCGCCGCTCGATTCGAGTTCGCGCTCGGAGAACCAGCGCTCGAAGGTGACGCCGAATGCGGCCAGGTCATCGCGGATGTCGTCGACCATGGTCTCCAGGGCCGCCTTGAAACAGGCCTCGTAGCCGTCTTCGCCAAGCAGATCGCGGGCCCGCGCGATCAGCGCATCGACGTGCTTTTCGGAGTCGCCTTCGGGCGCGTCCTCGGGCAGGCCTTCGGCAACCCTCATCGAGCCATGCCGCAGGTCGTCGCCGTAGCGCTTGCGCACCTCGCGCGCGATGTCGTAGATGTAGTCGCCGCGGTAGCCGTTGGCCGGAAAATCGACCCGCTCGCCGCTGAGCTCCAGGTAGCGTAGCCAGACGGATACCGCCAGGATGTCCATCTGGCGCCCGTGGTCGTTGACGTAGTATTCGCGACGGACACGGTGGCCCGCCGCCTGCAGGATGGCGGCGAGGCTGGCGCCGTAAGCCGCTCCACGGCCGTGACCGACATGCAGCGGCCCGGTCGGGTTGGCGCTGACGAATTCGATCAGCACGTCCTCGCGACAACCCTCGGGCGCGTACCCGTAGCGGTCGCGCTCGGCGAGGATATCCCGCAGCACGACCTTGAGATAATGCGTGCTGGCGAAAAAGTTCAGAAAACCCGGCCCGGCGACCTCGACGCGCGCGACGCGCTTCGAGGCCGGCAGTCGTTCCTTGAGCTGCTCGGCCAGTTCGCGCGGTGGCATCGAGGCCTGCTTGGCCAGTACCATTGCAATGTTGCAGGCGTAGTCGCCGTGGCTGCGATCGCGGGTGTGCTCGATCTCGATGGCGGGGTCGATCTCCGCGGGCAGCCGGCCCTCGCGTTTGAGATAGCCCAGGGCCTGGCCGATCAATTCCTCGATATGGGCGCGCATGCTTTGCCAAACTGCAGAAACAGCAGGTATTGTAACGATGCGCAGGAGGCTTGTGATCGCAAGGTTATCCACAGAGCCTGTGGAAAAGTGTGTGAACAAGTCCGGAATGACGCCGCCCCAGGCCCGTCGTCAACGTAGCGACTGCAGATTGGTCATTTTCTTGTCAGTTTTATAAGTCACATACAATCAATAAGTTGAGAGAAAAACACAAACTCGGCAGAAGCTGCGGCGCGCTAAACCCCTGTTTCTTTTACAGTGCGATGACGATGTGCATAATTTGCGAGGGAATCAGACCGTGAACGGCAGTATTCGGCCCTTCCAGGGCCAGGAACCGGCGCTCGGCGAGCGCGTGTGGATCGATCCGGACGCCCGCGTCATCGGCCGCGTCGAACTCGGCAACGATGTTTCGATCTGGCCGGGCGCGGTACTCCGGGGCGACGTCAATGCCATACGCGTGGGCGCGCGCAGCAACATCCAGGACGGCACCATCTGCCACGTGACCCACGACGGCCCCTACTCGCCGGGCGGACTGCCGTTGGTGCTCGGCGCCGACATCACGGTGGGCCACGGCGCGATCCTGCACGCATGCACCATCGGCGACCGCTGCCTGATCGGGATGGGCGCGCTGGTGCTCGACGGGGCCGAGATCGCCGACGACGTCATGCTGGCCGCCGGCAGCCTGGTCAGCCCCGGCAAGCGGCTCGAATCGGGCCGGCTCTACCGCGGCCGCCCGGCCGAGCCCGTGCGCGAGCTCGACGAGCGCGAACTCGAGATGCTTCGCTACTCGGCCGCCCACTACGTGCGGCTGAAGGACCAATATCTGAACGAGGGGGATCATTCATGAACGAAGTGCCAACGATCGCGGCAAATGGCGTCAATATGCCGGCGCTGGGCATCGGAACATTCGAGCTCGAGGAAGCCACGGTGGCCGACATCCTGCCGCACGCGCTGGAGCTGGGCTACCGGCATATCGACACCGCCCAGATCTATCGCAACGAGGCGGCTGTCGGACGCGCCATCAAGCGCGTGGGCGTGCGCCGCGAAGACCTGTTCATCACCACCAAGGTCTGGATCGACCAGTACGAACCGGGGGCCTTTCTGCGCTCGGTCAAGGGCAGCCTCAAGCGGCTGCAGACCGACTACGTGGACCTGCTCCTGCTCCACTGGCCGGTGTTCGGCGGCAACGGCATGAACCCTACCCTGGACGCGCTGATGCGCGCCCGCCGCGACGGGCTGGCCCGCCACATCGGCCTGAGCAATTTCACCATCGACCAGACCGAACAGGCCGTGGCCTTCTGCGGTGAGGGCCAGCTGGCCACCAACCAGGTCGAGTACCACGTCTACCTCGGGCAGGACCGGCTACGGCGCGTGCTGGCCCGCCACAACCTGATCCTGACCGCCTACATGCCGCTGGCCAAGGCGCGCACGGTCAACGACCCCGTGCTGTGGGACATCGGCGAGCAGTACGGCAAGACGGCGGCGCAGGTCGCGCTGCGCTGGCTGGTCGAGCAGGACCGGGTGGCGGCCATTCCGGCCACCTCGAACCCGCATCACGCCGCGACCAACTTCGATATCTTCGATTTTCAGCTCAGCGCCGAAGACCAGGAGCGCATCGCCGGCCTCGACAAGAAGCGGCGCATCTGCAAGCCCGAGGCCCTGTCGCCCGAGTGGGACGACTGAGCCCGAATCAGGGCAGGACGCGAACGCCGTCGGCAACCAGCCGGTATTCGACCGGATCGTCCAGCAGGGCGGCGTCGGCGCCGTCTTCCTCGACCATGTGCTCGGCGGCCTCGGGCGAGAGTTCACGCCGTTCGAGAACACCGTGGGCCACGGCCGGGCCGCGCGTGTCCTCGGGAATGGCAAAACCGTGATCGCGGGCGACGATCCGCAGCATCTCCCCGCCGCTTTCGAACACCGCCCAGCAGCCCTTGTTGGTGCACACGTCGGTCATCCGCCCCGACAGGGCAACTTGCTGGTCGAGCCAGCGGTCGGGATCGGCCATAACGGTCTCGATTTCGAGCGGCTCGAGTTCCTCGCCCGGGGGCTGACCGAACCAGTCGGCGGCTGCAAGCGCCGACGAAAGCAGCACTGCGGCAACGGCGATCGTTGTGAGTCTTTTCATGATTGTTTCTTGTCCTTTTCCATGTCCTGGAGTATGCCCATGAAGGGTTTGACGAATTCCATCGGCAGCGGAAAGACGACGGTCGTGTTCTGTTCGGCGCCGATTTCGGTCAGGGTCTGCATGTAGCGCAGCTGCAGCGCGCCGGGCGCTTCGGCCAGCTTGATCGCGGCCTCGACCAGTTTTTCGGAGGCCTGCTGCTCGCCGTCGGCGTGGATAACCTTGGCGCGCCGCTCGCGCTCGGCCTCGGCCTGCTTGGCGATGGCGCGGATCATCGATTCGTCGAGATCCACGTGCTTGATCTCGACATTGGTGACCTTCACGCCCCAGCCGTCGGTCTGCCGGTCCAGGATCTGCTGGATATCCGCATTGAGTTTATCGCGTTCGGACAGCATTTCGTCGAGTTCATGTTTCCCGAGCACGGAGCGAAGCGTCGTCTGGGAAAGCTGGCTGGTGGCGTCCATGAAGCGTTCCACGGCAATGATCGCCTTCTCCGGGTCGACGACCCGGTAGTAGATCACGGCATTGACCTTAACCGAAACGTTGTCGTAGGAAATGACATCCTGGGTGGGAACGTCCATGACCACCGTGCGCAGGTCGACTCGGACGACCTGTTGGATGATCGGGATGACGATGATGATGCCCGGTCCCTTGACCTTGTCGAAGCGGCCCAGCGTGAAGACGACGCCGCGTT
>CAZSGS010000262.1:0-1821 GCA_964606365.1 uncultured Wenzhouxiangella sp.
CGCCACCGCCGGCGCACTGCTGCTGGCGCTCGGCTTCATCGCCCTGCCCCTCCTCCGGGGCGGACAGAAGGCGACCCTGATCGGCACGGTCGTGCTTGTTCCCGCTGCCACCCTCGCCCTCTACTCCTGGATCGGAACCCCGGCCGGCATCGACCCGGATACCGGCGAAACCGGCGAGATCCGCTCGTCCGTCGCCGACCTGGCCCGACGTGCATTGCGTGAACCCGACAAGGCCGAGAACTGGGCCCGACTCGGCCTGGCCTACAAGAGCCTCGAAGAGTTTTCCTCGGCCGAGCATGCCTTGCGCAGGGCGCTCTACATCGACGCCGACGCCGGCTTCATCAAGGCCGAGCTGGGCGAGACCCTGCTGTACGCCTCCGGCGAACGCCAGCTTCCCGACGAAGCCCGCGCGCTGCTGCGCGATGCAGCCGACGACGGCAGCCAGAAAGCGATGTGGCTGCTCGGACTCGAAGCCTTCCAGCAGGAACGCTTCGATGAAGCCACTCGACAGTTCGAAACGCTCCTGAGCATCGTGCCCGCCGACAGCAATGTTCGCCCCACGGTCGAGGAGTACCTGACCAGGTCACGTTCCGGGGGCGCGGAAGCAGGCGCCCGTTCGGATTCCGTTCCGGGCGATCGGGAAACCGGCGACACGGCGCCCTCCCTGCAGCTGCGGCTGAGCATCGACGACAGGCTGGCCGGGCGCCTGGAGGGCGACGAGACGGTTTTCCTCGCCGTGCGTCGCGCCAGCGGCGGCCCGCCGCTGGCGGTGCGACGCCTGCGCGCCGACGAACTCCCGCTGGAGCTCACCATCGATGACGACGATGCCATGATGGCCGGCAACGGCCTGTCCGCCGCCGAAGCTGTCGTCGTCGTCGCCCGGGTATCCTTCAGCGGCGACGCCACGGCGGCGACGGGCGATTTCGAAGGCCGAACCGATATACTGTCGCTCGACGAGGAAGACATCAGTGCAGAGGTGACCATTGACCAGGTTCTGTAGGGCCGTTTTGCGGGGGCTTGCGGCTGTTTGTACATTGAGCGTCGCGGTGCAGGCCGCGGCCATGGACACTGGCGGCAATGTCGAAGATGACAACGACAACCTCGACGAGCACGCCATCTGGCTGGTCGAGTACGAAAACGACATCTTCGCCAACCAGGACCGGTACTACACGAACGGCATTCGCCTCTCGCGCGTCGGCCAGGTGCGAACGCCCCCGGCCTGGCTGACCAGCGTTGCGCAGCGCTTTCCGGGTATCGACGAGGCCGATGCGCTGCCCTATCGACTGTCGATCAGTCACAACCTCTACACCCCCAGAGACATCGATGATCCGCAGTTTCCACCGGACGATCGTCCCTATGCCGCCTGGCTGAACATCCAGTTCGCCACCGGCACGACCAGCAGGCGCGGCGCCGACCGGGTCCATGTGGGACTGGGCGTCGTCGGCCCGCTGGCCTTCGGCGAGGAGATCCAGAAAGGGGTTCACGAGGTGTTGGACTCACCCGAACCCGTCGGCTGGGACCGGCAGATCCGCAACGAACCGACACTGCAGATCGGCTACGACCGGTTCAGACGTTTTCTGACCGTCGGCGAACCCGGCAACGGCGGCGGCCTGGATGCGACCTGGATGGCCGGCTCCATGATCGGCAACGCCCACACTCACCTGGCGGCGGGCGGCTTTCTGCGTCTCGGGCACAACCTGCCGCGCGGCTACGGCCCGCCCAGGATCACGCCGGCCATGTCCGGCGCGAGCTATTTCATGCCCAGCAGCGAGCCCGCCTTCTATCTCTATCTGGGGGTCGAAGGACGCCGCGTCTTCCGGG
>CAZSGS010000262.1:1831-4103 GCA_964606365.1 uncultured Wenzhouxiangella sp.
GACCTGTTCATCGAGGGCAATACCTTCGGCGGCGTCGACGGCGTCAGCCGCAACCGACACGTCGGCGAGGTCTTCGGCGGACTGGTCTACACACGCGGTCCGCTGCGCCTGGCCTACACCCACGTGTGGCGCACGCGCGAGTTCGTCAATCAGGCCGAAGGACAGACCTACGGCTCACTGTCGTTCTCGCTGTGGTGGTAATCGAGTAGCGGCGCCGGACGACCGAACAGAAAGCCCTGCATGTAGTCGATGCCGATATCCCGGCAGAGTTCGGCCGTGTGCTCGTCCTCCACGCCCTCGATGAGGGTGCTGACGCCCATGCCGGCAATCATCCGGTTGAGTTCGGCCAGCAGGCGGTAGCGCGGTGAATCCCGCTCGGTCATGTCCTTGATCAGCCCCATGTCGAACTTGAGATAGTCCGGGGGCACCTCGACCAGCTCCAGCAAACGCGCCTGGCCGGCCCCGAAATCGTCATAGGCCAGCGCGATCTCCATGCGCGCGAGTTCCTGCTTGACCTCGGCCATCGCACCCAGGTCGGTCACCGCCGTCTCGTGCACCTCGAACACCAGGTCGAGATCGGGATGAATCCGCCGCAGCTCCTGCAGCTCGTCCATCAGCGCGACCATGTCCTCGCATTCGGTGGGGTGATTATTGAAGAACAGCGGCAGACGGATGCCCGCCTCGCTGGCCAGCTCGAAACAGCGGCGGCGCAGCATTCTGCTCAGGCGCACCTCGGTATCGAGGGCGGACGCCAGGGCAAAAAGCTGGGACGGGCCCTCGTCCAGATTCGGGTGCTCGCTTCTGCCGAGCAGCTCCAGGCCGTGCAGCTCGCCGCCGGCAGTGACGATCGGCTGCGCATAGCCGGTGACCTGCCGGTTCTCGAGCAGCTCGAAGAACGACGGCATGTGCAGGGGAAAATCCCGCGGCAGGGACACCATGCCGACCACGGTTTCCTCGCCGGTGCGGGAGCTGCCGCCGGGCTCGGCGGCCAGGTCGTGAGCCATCAGACGGAACTCGTGATCGGCGAGGTGGAGCACGTCACCGACCTGAAGGCGGGTCGGCGACACGACCCGGTCATGGTTGACGAACGTGCCGTTGGTACTGCCGAGATCCTGGATGAACAACACATCGCCGTCGAGCTCGAAGCGCGCGTGCATTCGCGACAGCCTCTCGACGGAGAGCTGGATCGAGCAGTCCGGATGGCGTCCGATGATCGCCGGAAAATCGTCGAGATGAATATGACGCGGCAGGTTCGAATCCTTGCCGGAACTCTCCAGGTAAAAGCGCTGAGTCATTCAACCCCCCGCGGTTTCTGTTCCGCAGTATCCGTGTATTGGCTGCGTTGCGCAAGCATCGGGCCGATCGAATCCGACGCCGGATTGATATTGACAATGATTCCCATTCATGGAAAAATCCACCCATGTATGTTTGCGTCTGCAATGCGATCACCGAGCGAACCATCCGCGACCTGGTGGCCGAGGGCTATCACAGCGTCAACGAAATCCAGGCCCTGACCGGTTGCTCGGGCACTTGTGGCCGCTGCCGGGACCACGCCGAGGCCGTCATCGAAGCTTCCCTGGCCCGTCCCGCACTGCCCGTCCTGGATCCTGCCGGAAAGATTCCGCTGCTGCGAACCTCCTGAATCGCGAACTTTCGTTCTGGCCAGCGCCGCCGTCGGACGTTATCCTATGGGATAGTCCAAGCGCTGAGAGCAGAACATGAAAGGCGATCCAAAGATCATCGAGATTCTCAACCAGGCCCTCAAGGCTGAATTGACCGCCATCAACCAGTACTTCCTCCATTCGCGGATGTACGAGGACTGGGGCCTGCAAAAGCTCTCCGAGATGGAATACGAAGAATCCATCGACGAGATGAAGCACGCCGACCGCATCATCAAGCGCATTCTGTTCCTCAGCGGACTGCCCAACCTGCAGGATCTCGACCACCTGCTGATCGGCGAGAATCCGGTCGAATGCCTGCAAAACGACCTCAAGCTGGAATACGAAGCCCTCGACATGTACAAGGCGGCCGTCAAGGCCTGCGAATCGGCCGGCGACTACGCCACGCGCGACTTGTTCGAAGACCTCATCCGCGACGAGGAAGGCCATGCCGACTTCCTCGAAACCCAGCTCGAGTTGATCGACCGCATCGGCGAGCAACGCTATCTGCAGTCGCAGATGGGCGAACAGGAAGCGGGCGGCTGATCCGCGCTGCGGGTTTCGACCGGACGAGCCAACCCTGCTATGGGAGTGGCTCGACGGTTGCGTTGGCT
>CAZSGS010000263.1:0-4099 GCA_964606365.1 uncultured Wenzhouxiangella sp.
ACAAGATCATGATGGGCGCCGAGCGCAAGTCCATGGTCATGACCGAGGAAAGCAAGCGTCTTACGGCGTATCACGAGGCCGGCCACGCCATCGTCGGCCGCATCGTGCCCGAGCACGACCCTGTCTACAAGGTCACCATCATCCCGCGCGGTCGCGCGCTGGGGGTGACGATGTTCCTGCCGGAAGAGGACAAGTACAGCCTCAACAAGACCGAGATCGAGTCGCAGCTGGCCAGCCTGTTCGGTGGCCGCGTGGCCGAAGAACTGATCTACGGCAAGCAGAAGGTCACGACCGGGGCTTCCAACGACATCGAGCGCGCGACTGAAATCGCCCGCAACATGGTTTCCAAGTGGGGCCTTTCCGACGAACTGGGTCCGCTGTCCTACGACGAGAACGAGGACGAAGTCTTCCTCGGACGTTCAGTGACCCAACACAAGAACGTGTCGGACGAGACGCATCGCAAGATCGACAAGGAAATCCGTCGCATCATCGACTCGGCCTACGAGCGTGCAAGACAGATCCTGACCGAACACGACAAGCAGCTTCATTTGATGGCCGATGCGTTGATGCGTTACGAGACCATCGACGCCAAGCAGATCGACCAGATCATGGACGGCCAGGAACCCGATCCCCCCGAAGGCTGGAACGACAGCGAACCGCCAGGCGGCGGCGACGGCGACGGCGACGAAAAGGGCGAGGAGCCTTCGGGCCATCCGGCGATGGGGTGATTCTGGTTCGCTGGTTGGCTTGTTAGCTGGTTGGCTGGTTCGACAACTGGCAGCGTTGCGGGGCGGCTTTGCCGCGAGACCAGTGGAGCAGGGTGCCTCCTACCAGTCGTCCTGGATGCCGAACCAGGAAACTAGCCAACTAGCCAATTAGCCAACGTTCCAGTGAATTGGCCACCGGCTCTACGCGTCACGCTGCTCCTGCGCCAACAATACCCGCTTCTTTTCGATTCCCCATCGATAGCCACCCAGTCCTCCGTCGGCCGCAACCACGCGGTGGCAGGGCACGATCACGGCGGCCGGGTTGGCGCCGCAGGCCTGTGCCACGGCCCTTGCGCCACCGGGTAGCCCCAGCCGGCGCGCCAGCGCCCCGTAGGTGAGGGTGGTGCCTGCCGGAATCTGCTGCAGTGCGGCCCAGACCTTGCGCTGGAATACGGTGCCGCGCAGGTCGAGCGCCAGTTCCGCTGGCGGCTGTCGGCCGCGGTCGATCAGGGCGATCACGGCATGCAGCGTTTCGGCGAAGCTCGCGCTCGCTCTGCGCCGCCGGGCTCGCGGAAAGCGATGCGCGAGCTCCGACTCGAGTTCGTCGTCCGTGCTTCCCAGCAGTACGGCACACAGGCCGCGTGAAGTGGCCGCGACCAGGACTCTGCCCAGCTGACTGGCCGCCGTTGCAAAGTCCATGCACTCCCCGTCAGCACCCCGTGCCAGTGACGACGGCGACATGCCCAGCCCGTCACGCGCGGCCTGATGCGCCCGGCTCGACGATCCGAAGCCCGCCTCGAGGTAGGCGTCGGTGACGTTCCGGCCCCGGCGCAGCAGCTGGGCGAACCGGTCGATGCGCGCGTGGCGCAGGAAGCGGCCGGGGGTGATGCCGAACCGGTCCCTGAACAGGCGCTGGAAGTGGCCCCGGCTGCAGCCGGCCAGCGCCGCCAGACCGGCGACGTCGACGTCGAAATCGTCTCGCGCGGCCGCGCTCAGCGCCTGGTTCAGCTTGTCGTTATCGGGGGAGTCACGGTTCATGTCGTAGAGGATATCGTCGCGATGATTTTTCCGCACTCCGTTTCCTGATCGCGTTTGCGCGCCCGCGCCGGCCTTCCCGACACGATAAAATGCCGGTCTGCATTTCGACGGGCAGCATGGCATGACCGAAACGCTTGAAGCACGCCTGCAGCGCGCCCACGCCGGTGGCGGGCCGCTGGTCATGGGCGTTGTCAACGTCACACCCGATTCCTTTTCCGATGGCGGCGCGTTTCTCGAACCGGACCGCGCCGTCGCGCATGCGCTCGAACTGGTCGCGGCCGGCGCCGATCTCCTCGATGTCGGCGGTGAATCGACCCGGCCGGGGGCGGAGCCGGTCGACGAGGCCGAAGAGCTCGAACGCGTCCTGCCGGTGATCAAGGGCATCGTTGCGGCCACCGACGTGCCGGTGTCGATCGATACCGCCAAGCCGGGCGTCATGCAGCAAGCGGTGGCTGCCGGTGCGGCCATGATCAACGACGTCAATGGACTCCGGGCCGAGGGCGCGCTCGAAACGGTGGCCGGCCTCGCGGTGCCGGTCTGCATCATGCACATGCTCGGCGAGCCGCGCACCATGCAGAACAACCCGAGCTACGATTCAGTGGTCGACGACATCCGCGCTTTCCTGCGCGAGCGTGTGCTGGCCTGCCGTGACGCGGGCGTGGCCCAATCGCGGATCGTGCTCGATCCCGGTTTCGGTTTCGGCAAGACGCTCGAGCACAATCTGGCGCTGCTCGCCCGGCTCGACGAGTTGGCCGCGCTCGGCTTTCCGGTTCTCGCCGGCATGTCGCGCAAGTCCATGCTCGGGGCCTTGACCGGGCGCGAGAATCCGTCCGACCGCCTGGCCGCATCGCTGGCGGCGCACTTGATTGCCGCCCGCAACGGCGCTGCGGTGCTGCGCGTTCACGACGTCGCCGAGACCGTCGACGCCCTGAAGGTCCTGCGCGCGGTCGGGGCCGCCGCGCAAAGTCGATAGAATAGGGGGATGCCAAAGATGAAGTACTTCGGAACGGACGGTATTCGCGGTCGCGTGGGCGAGCCGCCGATCACGGTCGATTGGGTCCTCAAGCTGGGCTGGGCCGCCGGTAGCGTGCTGGTCGAGGAGTTCGGGGAAGATGTCTCTGTGGTGATCGGCAAGGACACCCGCATTTCCGGCTACCTGCTCGAGTCGGCGCTGGAAGCCGGTTTCTCCTCGGCCGGGGTCGACATGCTGTTGCTCGGGCCGATGCCGACCCCGGCGATCGCCCACATGACGCGCAGCATGCATGCCGCCGCGGGGGTGGTGATTTCGGCCTCGCACAACCCCTTCGAAGACAACGGCATCAAGTTCTTCTCGCGCGAGGGCCAGAAGCTGTCGGACGATCTGCAGGCCCGCATCGAGGCGCGGCTCGATGAGACCCTCGTCCAGGTGGCGCCGGACCGGCTCGGCAAGGCTCGCCGTATCGACGACGCCGTCGGCCGCTACGTCGAATACTGCAAGGGCACGGTCACCTGGGGGACCCGCCTCGACGCGCTCAAGATCGTGGTCGACTGCGCCAACGGCGCAACCTATCGCATTGCCCCGGAAGTCTTTCGCGAACTCGGCGCGGACGTGATCAGCATCTTCAATCAGCCCGACGGGTTCAATATCAATCGCGAGTGCGGCTCGACCGATCCCGAAAACCTCGCGCGCATGGTCAGCGCCGAGCGCGCCGACCTGGGTGTGGCCTTCGACGGCGACGGCGATCGGGTGGTCATGGTGGATCACCGCGGTGAGCTGATCGACGGCGACCAGATTCTCTACGTGCTGGCCCGGGCGCGTGACGCCAACGGCGGGCTCAATGGCGGCGTCGTCGGCACGGTCATGAGCAATTTCGGCCTCGAGCAGGCGCTGACCGAGCGCAGTATCGACTTCGTGCGCAGCGCCGTCGGTGACCGCCACGTGCACGAAGCGCTCGTCGAACGCGGCTGGGTGCTGGGCGGGGAGTCCTCAGGGCATATCCTTTGCCTGGATCGCGCCACCACCGGATGCGGCATCGTCAGCGCGCTGCAGGTGCTCGAAGTCGTCGCCCGAAGTGGTCGCAGGCTGGCCGACCTCGTCGCCGGCATGACCAAGTGCCCGCAGGTGATGATCAATGTGCCCAGCGGCGGCAACGGCCGTGTGGTGCTCGAAGGCAACGAGGGCGAAGAGAGCGAAGCGGTGATGCAGGCAGTCTTCTCCGCTGCGATCGCCGATGCGCCGGCCGCCGAGTACACGATTGTGCGGGAAGAGGCGCGCTCGCCGTTCAAGGAGTACGCGTCGGTCGGGCTCGTGATGCTCGCCTCGCTCATCGGTGGGCTCGCAGTGAGCTTCGCGATGATCGACGAGAAGGAGCAGG
>CAZSGS010000264.1:0-4093 GCA_964606365.1 uncultured Wenzhouxiangella sp.
AAGAATCCGACGGGGACGACAACATGTCGTAAGCGCCGGATCGGCTTCGTCCGGACAAAAAAAACCCCGCCGCAGCGGGGTTTAACCGATCTCGTGAAGCGGTTCGCTTCAGGCGGGCTGCACGTTGGCGGCCTGCGGGCCCTTCGGGCCGTCCTGAATATCGAAGCTCACCTTCTGACCTTCGGCCAGCGTCTTGAAGCCGCTGCCCTGGATGGCGGAGAAGTGAACGAAAACGTCCTTGCCGCCGTCATCCTGGCTGATGAAACCGAAACCCTTGGCTTCGTTGAACCACTTGACTGAACCTGTTGCCATGATCTTGCTACCTGTATAAAAAACAAAACAAACGTGCCCGGGAATGAGGATTGAATCTGGGCGAGTTCCTGCCGAGTGGGAGGGATCAACCTGAATTCGCAAGCGTCATTTACCGCAGGCAACGACCATTGTACGCCTGCTTGCCGTCAATTGCCACAAATATTGAAACGCGCGGCAACGCCGCTCGAGCGCCGGCCGAAGGCGGCGGGACCGGCTCAACGCGTCGCGTCTTCGACCACCCGTTCGTCGAGCTCGGCGGCCACGTCGGCCAGGGTCTGCGCGCGCGAAGCGGCCACGCCACCGCCGGCATTGAGCGCCGACCAGCCCGGGTGGTGCCGGGCGCGACGGATGCCGCGCGGCAGCCGCCGATCCAGGTCGCGATCGGTTCGTGAACGGATGCGCTCGGGGTTGCCGTGTCCGCGCCGGATCAGCGCGCCGAGCAGATCCACCGAGCGAACCATCACGAGACGCACGACGGCATCGTCGATCTGCAGGCGCACGCGCCCGCGCATCCGGCTGATCAGGCGCGAACCGGCCGTTCGCACCAGCCCGGCGCCGGCACCGAGCGCAGCGCCGACAAGCGTGCCGGCACCCAGAGACAGCCCGCCCGTTCCGACGTCGACGACCGCGCCGGCACCGGCGCCGGCTGCAGCGTAGCCGGATGTGCTCAATCCGTAGTGACGCAGGGTTTCGGGATCGAACGGGTCGGCCTGCCAGCGCCCGTCGCTGACGGGCAATTCGGACTCGTCGTAGTCTTCGCGGCCGAAGCGGTAGAGCTCGAGCAGGGTATCCACGCAGGCCTGCTCGCGCCGGCCGATGGACGCGCGCATCTCGAGCCAGGCGCGCTCCAGTTCGGCCGGACGGTCGGCGGGAACCTCCCGGACGCAGGCCGCCACGTCGAGCAGCAGGCCGGCGATCGCCTCCAGCGCAGCCTGCCGCCGCTGGCGCTCCTCCCGGCGCCGCTGAACCAGCCACGATGCCAGCACGCCGGCATGACTGTCGAGCAGGCTCTTGAGCTTCTCGAACAGGGCCAGCTCCGTCGTCGGGTCGCGCACGGCGGCGTCGAATGCGATCACGGTATGCAGTTGAACGCGCGCCAGCGCCGCGCGCCAGGCCGCCTCCCTGCTGTCCGGGGAAGCCGTGAAATTGAGCACGGCCACGATCGGCCGGGCGCAAAGGCCGAGCACCGCCAGTTCGTCCTGGTACTTTTCCAGTACCGGTTCGCGCGCGTCGATCACATAGAGCGCCACATCCACGTCGAGCATCAATTCGAGCACGCGCGCCTCGTGGTCGAATCGTTCCGAGGCCTCGGGGTTCGTGGCCAGGCGGCGGATGCGCGCCGGTCCGTCGTGGCGATCGCCGGGCTGGCGATCCAGCCAGTCGATCAGCTCCGGGGCGTTCTCCAGGCCGGGCGAATCGAACAGCTCGATGCGCTCGCCATCTTCGGTGACCAGGTCGCCGGAAACAATGCGCCGGGTCGTACCGGCCTGGTCCCGCACGTCGCCGAAGCGGCGATCATGCGTGAGCGTTCTCACCAACGACGTCTTGCCGGTGTTGGTATGGCCGACGACCGCCATCTTCAGGCTCGGCGGTCTCATGTCTCCTCCCCGGCGTCACCCAGGGCCCGGTGCAGTCGGGCCAGTTCGCCCGCCGCCGGGGCGTCGCGATCGATGAACACCGCCTCGCCGCCGGCACGTTCGGCCAGGGACTGCCAGTCGCGGCGGCGCGCCGCGAGATCGCCGCCGCGTTCGACCAGCCGGCCGCCCTCGTCGACGGCCAGCCAGAGCGGGGCGTCGGCCGCCTCGGACAGCCGCGCCAGGAACCGCTCGGTGCCGGCGTCGGGCGTTCTGAGCATGGAACAGACGGCCAGCACGGCCGCGGCCGGCCGTCGCAGCAGCCGCGCGTTCTCGAGCGCCGCTTCGCGCCCGGCGCGATGGTCCGCCCGGCCCAGGTCGATGATCTCGACCCCCGGCACCAGACCGGCCGGGCCGACCTCCTCGCGCTCGAGTTCGACGGCCACGGCCAGCACGCCGACGGCGTTCGGCTTTCGCTCCCGGCGCTTCCGCCGCCCGGCGACCGGCACCGGCCGTCCGGCGGATTCGGCCGTACCCCGCGCCGGTGACAGATCCGCGGCCAGGCGCAAGTAGCCGGGTCGGGTGGTGTCGAGTTCCATGCGGCGACCGGCCAGGGCCGAGCAGGACAGAGAGATCGCGCCAAGTGCCGCGCGCGGAACGATCGCCCAGGCAGCGATCATGGCCAGCAGGAAACGCGCCCACTGGGCCCGCGCCGGGGCATCGTCCGTACCCTCCCGGCCGGCGACGATCCAGGCAGGATCCGACGGTGACATGAAACCCAGCAACTCGGGCCAGGCAGCCAGCCAGCGCACCAGACGCACCACGCTCTCGTCACCGAGCAGCGTCGTACCCCAGGTCAGCTCGTACTGCACGACCGAGAAGAACACGAACAGCGTAAAGAAGGCACCCACGGCATAGGCCAGCCAGAAGCCGTGGGTCATCGCACTCAGACGCCAGCGACCCCAGGCCGTGGCGGCAAGGCCCCCGAAAGCGGTCATCACGTCGGCGCCGTGGGGCGAGGCAAGCAGGCGCGGACCGAGCCAGCGCAGCGCGCCGAAGGCCAGCCCGCCGAGCAGTCCCGCCCGAGCACGCCGCCGCGCGCCGAACAGCATGACGCCCAGCCACGCCAGGAGCATCAGGCTCGGCACCAGCAGCAGCGCCGCGGTGGCCAGCAGGATGTCGACCTGGCGGTCGGCGATGGTGGCGCGGGCCGCAGTCGCGCCGAGGACCAGGCCGAGGCCGGCCAGCCCAAGCCCCAGCCAGGACAGCGCACGCCGCAACCGCCGGATGTCGGCGCGTACCGCCGGCGCCTGATCGAGCGCGAGTGCGCGCGCGAGGATACGGCCGGGCAGATCGCCCCCTCGTTCCCGGGCGATTGCCAGTGCCGATGCGTCCGCCCGGCGCCCGGCGCGCTCTTCCAGGTGGCGGAAGGATTCGACCAGGAGCCAGTCGTTGACTCTCAACCGTCTCATGAGAGACCGTAGTAAAGGGATTCTGGCGGATTCATCACGGCAATCATACCGCCTGATGCCGTGCTGCAATTCGGCTGTAATACGATGGTGGTCGGCGTGGATTGATTCTGATCAAGTATTCGCCGGCCGACTGTCACGATAATCCGCTCCACCCCGTTCCGGTATCGACCAACAACCAAGGAATCCATGATGGCGCATTCCACCACCTACAACGACCGTGTCGTCCGGCAGTTTGCCTGGACCACCGTGATCTGGGGCATCGTCGGCATGCTCGTCGGCGTGATCATCGCCGCGCAGCTGATCTGGCCCGAGCTCGGCGCCGGCATCCCGTGGCTGAGCTACGGCCGACTCCGCCCCCTGCACACCAACGCCGTGATCTTCGCCTTCGGCGGCTCCGGCCTGTTCGCGACCAGCTACTACGTCGTGCAGCGCACCTGTCATGCGCCGCTGTTCGGCGGATCGCTGGCGGCGTTCACGTTCTGGGGCTGGCAGGCCGTGATCATCGGCGCGGTGATCACGCTGCCGCTGGGCTATACCATGAGTCGCGAGTACGCCGAGCTGATCTGGCCGCTGTCGGTGCTGGTAGCCGTCGTTTGGGTGGCCTACGCGGTCGTGTTCTTCGGCACCATCGTCAAGCGCAAGGTGCGCCATATCTACGTGGCCAACTGGTTCTTCGGCGCCTACATCCTGACGATCGCGGTGTTGCACATCGTCAACAACCTGGCCATTCCCACC
>CAZSGS010000265.1:0-4082 GCA_964606365.1 uncultured Wenzhouxiangella sp.
GCCGGCCCGATTGAGTCCGCGCGCCAGGGCGGCTGCCAGGGACTGGCTGGACAAGCGCATGTCGAAACCGATGGCGACCGGGCCCTGCGGCTGTACGACCCGCGCAAAGGCCTGTCCGATCAGGAAGCTGCGCTCTTCGTCGAGCTGATCGGGAACGCGCCCGCGGATGTCGTAGGCCTTGAACGGTGAGTTGGAAAGTGTCTGCATAACGCCTCTGCCGTAAAACTCGGCTGAAATCCTACACGATGTTGGATTCAGGATTCAGGTTCCGACCACGGACCACGGACCACAGACCACGAACCACCGGCTGGCAGGCGGGGTACACTAGAATGGAAGCAACCCGGCCCGCCTCGGGAGGTGGCCATGCTGACCCGATCATTCCGCTTCACAGATGCCGATGGGCGGCCGCAGTCCTACCGTGATCGCAAGCGCGTACTCTGGCTGCTTTCGGTGGTCTATCCGCTGTCGCCGGTCATTGCCGTCGCCCTGCACGCGACGACCGGCAGCGAGTGGATGCTGGCCTTGCCCATCCTGTTCACCTACGGCCTGGTGCCGCTGCTCGACGTCCTCGTGGGCGAGGATCGCAGCAACCCGCCCGAGCAGACGGTTGCGGAACTGGAGGGCGATGGTTACTACCGGGTTCTCACCTGGTTGACCGTGCCCTTGCACGTCGTCGCCCTGATCGTGGCGGTTGCATGGGCCGCGACACAGGGCCTGAGCCCGCTCGGCTGGTTGAGCCTGGCGGTGGTGGCCGGCCTGGCTTCGGGCCTGGCGGTCAATACGGCACACGAGATGGGGCACAAGCACACAGTGGTCGAGCAATGGTTGAGTCGGATGGCCCTGGCCGTGCCAGCCTATGGACATTTCACCGTGGAGCACAATTTCGGCCACCACAAGCATGTGGCCACGCCGGACGACTGCGCTAGCGCGCGCATGAACGAGTCGATCTATCGTTTCGCGCTGCGCGAAATGCCGGGTGGGTTGCTGCGTGCCTGGCGCATCGAGTGCCGTCGTCTGGACCGGCGGGGTCGCGCCGTTTGGGGCCCGCACAACACCATACTCCAGTCCTGGCTGATGACCCTGTTGCTTCAGGGCACGCTGGCGGTCTGTTTCGGCTGGCTGGCGCTGGCTTTCCTGTTGATTCACAATCTGGTGGCCTGGTTCCAGCTGACCAGCGCCAACTACGTCGAGCATTACGGCCTGTTGCGCGACAAGACCGAAAACGGCGACTACGAGCGCTGCCGGCCGCATCATTCCTGGAACAGCAATCACGTCTTTTCCAACCTGCTTCTGTTCCATCTCGAGCGCCACTCCGACCACCACGCCAATCCCACTCGGCGCTACCAGTCCCTGCGCCATTTCAGGGATCTGCCCGAGCTGCCGACCGGCTACTCCGGAATGTTCCTGCTCGCCTACTTCCCGCCGTTATGGTTCCGGGTAATGAATCCCCGGCTGCTGGCCCTGCCGCACGTCGGCGGCGACCTCGCACGGGTCAACCGTTGAGCCTTGCGATGTTCCGCGAAGCTGTCCAGTTCCTGATCTACCTGCTGGAGGGAATCGGCATTCTGGTGATCGTGGCCGGCTTCCTGGTGGCGACGCTGATGTGGCTGCGTCACCTGCTGGACCGCTCGATGCATGAGAACTACGTCGCCTACCGGCGTCAGAGCGTGCGCGGGCTCATCCTCGGCCTGGAGTTCCTGGTTGCCGCCGACATCATCAAGACCGTGGCTGTCGACTACACCCTGGACAGCGTACTAATGCTCGGCATGATCGTCCTCATCCGCAGTTTCCTGGTCTACACGCTGCACCTTGAGATGCGGAACCACGCTGACGAGTGAGCCACTATCGACCCTCGACCCATGCGATCGCCGACTGCAGTAGTTCGCGACTGTTGGCGAGATCGAGCTTGCGTTTGATATTGGCGCAGTGGGTCTCCAAGGTCTTGGTGCTCACGCATAGTGTCTCGACGATTTCCTGGTTGGTGTGCAGCAGCCCGAGCAGCTCGAAGACCTCCGTCTCGCGCCGCGTGAGCAGCAGGTTCTTCGGTTGCAGGCTCTTGGGGATGGGACAGTTCTGGCAGGCTCCTGCGCCCAGGCCGCGCCGCTCGCAGTCGACCATCAGGCTCAAGTAGTACTTCAGGCGTGATTCCGGCGCCCGGGCCGGGAAGAAGCCACAGGCGTCCCGTTCCCTCACCGGCAAGGTGGTTCCAGCGTGCCGGCGCTCAGAAACCATGATCAATTTTGGATTATGGCGCCCCTGCGAAAGGCTGGGTAGAACCTGGGGCGCTATCTCGACATCCAGGACAAGAATATTGATGCGGCCGCGCCTGATCGAGTCGATGGCCTGCGCTGCCGATTGCATCTGAACGCGAACGTCCTCACGCCCGATCTCCGTGAGCGCTTGTTGCAGCCCGCGCGCAAAGATCTCGCTATCGATCAGGATTGAAACCTGAATGGCGGAATCGCGCATGCTCCCCTTTGTGTTTCTGGATTAGAAGGGTTGCATATCATGGCACGCTTCCCGCAGGCCTGAAAATCAGGGGATCCCCGATAGACAGGCTTGCGTGAAGGCATCAAAGATAGTCCTCGAACAGCAAAAGGGATCTGCGCCGCATGTTTGACGAGGTGAAACGGGGACGCTCCCGAAACACGCAAGTCCCTGTTGTGATGGCGTGCGGGATGATCCCTGATCCGATCGACAGGGACGAGCGCTACGGTACGCGGGTGCAGACGCCTGCTCGCAACACCGCGTGACATATCGAGGGGACATCGGGGGATCACGTATGCATTACTCAACCAGCAAAAATGTCGAAGGCCGCGGTGCGGCACAGGCAGGTCGCGGCATGCCAAGTGACGTGGCCCGCTACGCTGCCAGTGACTGTCTGCTTGAACGACTTCGAGACGCACTGAAGCAACCCGGTGTGAGCTGTCTCGAGATCCGGGATCAAGGGCGTATCTGGATCGATTCGGACAGCGGTCGGTACTTTGCCGAAATCGATTCCCCGCCAGAGTTCTTCTCCATGCCCGGGGCCGCGCTGAAGCTTTCGGGTGGGCGGGCGCTGAACCCCGATTGGCCGGCTCGAACGATTGATGAATTGCTCTATCAGTCGGCCTGGTACGGGCCGGAGAATGCACTGCTGGAAGATTGCCACCCCTTTGATGTCATCTGCCTTCGCTACTGGCCCAATTTCACCCGCCTGCCCCACACCCGCCACGTTCTGCTCTTGTCTTCACTGCTGTCGCGTCGGCCGACGAGCCTGACTTTTGCTTATCGGATGATGCGGATTCCGGAGGCCGATGCCCTTCGTTTCTACAGCGCGGTTACGGCGGCCGGCTATGTCCGAACGATCAGTGCACAACCCAAGGCGGCTGCAGGCGACGGCTTGACTGAATCCGCTGAAGCCGCTTCAGCGGGCAACTTCTGGTCGCGACTGTTCGAACGCATTTCGGGGTTGTAGTCGTGGGAAGCCAGCTGCACAAGATTCTGTTTGCCGGGCCGGTCGGCGCTGGCAAGACAACGGCGATAGCCGCGGTCAGTGATTCGCCGGTGATCCACACCGACGCGCGCGCCAGCGACGAGGTTGTCGAGCGCAAGCAGCGTACGACCGTGGCCATGGACTATGGCACATTGCAGATCGACCCGAATCTCACCATTCAGCTGGTCGGCACGCCGGGTCAGGCGCGCTTTGACTACATGTGGGAGATCCTCGCGCATGGCGCCATCGGCGTGGTTGTCCTGGTCGACAATGCACGGCCGAACCCCCTTGAGGACATGGTCTTCTACCTCGAGGCATTCGGGGAATTGCTCGAGCCCCGCAGTGCGGCCGCGGTCGTGGGTGTCACCCGTTGCGATATCGCCTCCCGACCGGATCTGGCCGACTACCGCGAGGCACTCGAGCGCCTCGGGCGGCGGCTACCGGTCTTCGAGGTCGACGCGCGCGAGCGCGAGGACGTCAAGGTGGTTCTGCTGGCTCTGGCCGCCGAGCTCACCCCCGCGATACACCGGCGGCAACCGGCATGATGCCTGAGCTGCAGTCCAACGATCGCGGATCGCCGGTGCTCTGGCTGCAGGGATTCGGCGCC
>CAZSGS010000266.1:0-4054 GCA_964606365.1 uncultured Wenzhouxiangella sp.
CTTCCAGCTCGATCTCCTTGGCCACGGACACGCCGTCCTTGGTCATGGTGGGGGCACCGAAGCTCTTTTCGAGCAGGACATTGCGGCCCTTGGGGCCGAGCGTCACGCTGACTGCACGAGCCAGCACATCTACACCCTTGAGAATCTTGTTGCGGGCGTCTTCGGAAAATTTGACTTCTTTGGCGCTCATGATTGTTTTCCTTTAAATCTTGAGTCTTGGGTTGTCCGATTGGTTCGCGGGCGGTCGCTTCAGGACTCGACCACGGCCATGATGTCGTCTTCGCGCATCACCAGGAGTTCGTCGTCGTCGACCTTGACTTCGGTACCGGAGTACTTGCCGAACAGCACCTTGTCGCCCACCTTCACATCCAGGGCGCGTTGCTCCCCGTTGTCGAGGATCTTGCCGTTTCCGACGGCCAGGACCTCGCCGCGGATGGGCTTTTCGGCGGCGCTGTCGGGAATGACGATTCCGCCGGGGGTGGTGCGCTCTTCTTCCATGCGCTTGACGATGACGCGATCATGCAAAGGACGCAGTTTCATGGGGCTTTCTCCCTTGTTCACTTTCGGTTGTTTGTGATTAACGACAAACCACCCGGAGCGATTGCAATCGGCCCGGAGGGTATTGCCTGACTCGGGGCGCGTCCCGCCGAAAAGAATTTCGTCGAGACTGCGCCGACACGCTTGCGAAATGGAGCCCGGCGACCGGCATTTCAAGGCTTTCGCTCGATTGTGGGGGCACATTTTTGTGCCGGCGACGGCGGCCTGTCAGAATAAGCCGCCTGTCAACGATCTTCAGCGAGGGTGATCGAACATGAGCGACGACATCTGCCTGGTCCTGACGACCTGCCCCGACCGCGAAACGGCGGAACGTCTCTCGGCCATGCTGGTCGAACAACGGCTGGCCGCCTGTGTGTCGGCCGGTCCGGAAGTGATCTCGACCTATCCCTGGCAGGGCCGCGTCGAGCGGGAACGCGAAATCCCGCTGACCATCAAGACCACCCGGGCGCGGGTCGGCGCACTCGAGCAGGAGCTGGTTGCGCAACACCCCTACGATGTCCCCGAGCTGCTGGTAGTGCCGGTCAGCGACGGGCTTGACGATTACACTCAATGGATTCGGGACTGGATTCAATGACCAAGCGATTCGTGCAGGCCCTGCTGCTGTTGGCCGGCCTGCTTCCCCTGGCCTCGCAGGCCCAGATCGACGCCGACGATCTTCTGCCGGTGGAGCGAGCATTCGCGCTCGAGGCCCGCGCCGACGGTCGCACGCTGGAGCTGCACTTCGACATTGCCGAGGGCTATTACCTTTACCGCCACGCCTTCTCGGTCGAGGCCGTCGGCGAGGATGCGGACCTGGCCGAAGCGGTGATTCCGTCCGGTGAGTCGACCGTCGACGAGTTCTTCGGCGAAACCGAGATCTATCGGGGCGAGGTGACCGTCCGCGTGCCGGTCGAGCGCGCCCCGGCCTCGGGCCGGGTCGTCGCCCGCGTCGGATTCCAGGGGTGCGCCGACCTGGGGGTGTGTTATCCGCCCCATCGCCAGGAAGTCAGCGTGCGCTTGCCCGAGCCGGAAGCCGCCGCGCCGGGTTCCGGTGGCGGCCAGTCGCCCCTTGCCGAGGAGCGTGGCGGCTCGGGTGGTTCGCTCGATGCGCTGCTCGGTGGCGGCCAGCGCCAGGCGCTGCCGGCCGAGGAGGCTTTTCGCATCGAGGCCATCGCCGACGGCCCCGAGGGGATACTGGTGCGCGCGACGGCCCAGCCCGACTACTACCTCTACCGCGAGTCCTTTTCATTTAGCGTCGATGACTCCGAAGTGACGGTGGCCGGCGCCGAGCTGCCGGCGGGCGAGCCCAAGACCGACGAGTATTTCGGTGACACCGAGGTGTACTTCGGCGAGGCCGAGATTCCGCTGAGCCTGGACCGGCCGGCCGGCGCCGAGCGGGAAGTCGTCCTGGAAGCGAATTTCCAGGGCTGCCTGGACGAGGGCATCTGCTACCCGCCGATGACGCGCAGTATCCCGGTCACCCTGCCGAGCGCAGCGGAAGGGTCGGCCGAGACCGGCGCCGGCAGCGCCCCCGGCGATGCAGCGGTCGACGAGGTTGCTCCCGGGGATATCGCCGAGGACGCCGTCGAGACCGTCCTGCCGCAGTCCGAGCAGGATCGCCTGGCCGCCGCCCTGGGCGGCCGTCCGCTGGCGGCGATGGGCCTGTTTCTGCTCGCCGGCCTGCTGCTGGCCTTCACGCCCTGCGTTTTTCCCATGGTGCCGATCCTGTCGGGCCTCATCGCCGGCGAGGGCGAGCGCATGACCACCGGCCGGGCCTTCCGCCTGTCGCTGGTGTACGTGCTCGCCATGGCCCTGGTCTACACCCTGTTCGGAATCGTCGCCGGTTTGTTCGGGCAGAATCTGCAGGCCGTCTTCCAGCATCCGGCGGTGCTGATCGGCTTCGCCGGGCTGTTCGCCGTGCTGTCGCTGGCGATGTTCGGGTTCTACGAGCTGCAGTTGCCGGCCGGCGTGCAAACACGTCTCAACGAGTGGTCCAACCGCGCCGAGGGCGGCACGCTGCTGGGGGCGGGCATCATGGGCGCGCTCTCGGCGCTGGTCGTCGGTCCGTGCGTGGCGCCGGCACTGATGGGCGCGCTGATTTATATCGGGCAGACCGGTGATGCCGTCCTCGGTGGCCTGGCGCTGTTCGCCATGGCGATCGGCATGGGCATCCCGCTGATCGTGTGGGGCACCTCGGCCGGTAGACTGCTGCCGCGCGCAGGGGGCTGGATGAACGCGGTCAAGGCCGTCTTCGGCGTGGGATTGCTGGCGCTGGCCATCTGGATGCTCGAGCGCGTTCTGCCCGGGGCGGTCATCATGCTGCTTTGGGGCGCGCTGGCCATTGCCTGCGGGGTCTACCTGGGTGCGCTGATGCGCCTCGAGCCGGCCGCCGGTGGCTGGCGCAAGCTCTGGCAGGCACTGGGTGTCCTGCTGCTGATCGTCGGGGCGGCGCAGGTTGTCGGAGCCTTGTCGGGCGGTCGCGACTGGACCCGGCCGCTGCACCACCTGGTCGGGCACGGTGGTGCCGGCACGGCCGCCGAGGCACCGACTTTCCGCGAGGTCGATACGCTCGAGCAGCTCCGGGACGCCGTCGCCGCTTCCGACCGACCGGTGTTTGTCGATTTCTATGCCGACTGGTGCGTCGACTGCGTGCGCATGGAGCGCCGCACCTTTCCCGATCCGGCCGTGGCCGAGCGCCTGGGCGACTTTACGCTGCTCAAGGCCGACATCACCGACTACACCGACGCGCACAAGGCGATGCTCGAACATTTTGGCCTGATCGGGCCGCCGGCCTACCTGTTTTTCCGCAACGGCGAGGAGCTCGAACGCTACCGCATGTTCGGCTTCCTCGGTCCCGATGACTTCCTGGCGTTGCTCGAGGAGGTTGCACGATGAGCGGCTGGCGGCTGTGGGTTTCGGTGGTGGTGTTCGGGTTCCTGCTCGGCACGGCACTGGCGTGGGTGACCAATCTGACCTCCGATCCGGAATCCGGCGACGCGCCCGAATCCGAGCTGGCCATCGGCGATCCCCATCCCGGATTCAGCCTGGCCACGCCGGGTGGGGAGCGGGTCGACGCGGAGCGCTTTGCCGGCCGGGCCATGCTCGTCAATTTCTGGGCGACCTGGTGTGCACCGTGCCGCCGGGAGATGCCGGTGCTGCAAGCCGCCAGCGATCGCCACGGCGACAAGCTGGCGGTGATCGGCATCGCCCTGGATGATCCCGAGCCGGTCGCGAGCTTCGTCGATGAACTGGGCATCGACTACACCATCCTGGTCGGCCAGGACGAGGCGCTGGATGCCCAGAGCGCGTGGGGCAACGATGTCGGCGCCATGCCTTACACGGTTCTGGTCGGGCGGGACGGCAGGGTGCGCTGGCTGCACTACGGCGAGGTCACGGCCGACGAGCTCGACGAGGCGCTGGCGCCCATCGTGGATTGAGATGTCGCCCGGCACCTTCTCGAAGCCCGCGTAGGTCGGGGCCGCGTCCCCGACGGACGACATGTCGGGCTTGAGCACGT
>CAZSGS010000267.1:0-1879 GCA_964606365.1 uncultured Wenzhouxiangella sp.
GGCTTGCCCATGGCGACCACGGTGGCCTGGGTCGAGCCCGACACCGCACCGAACAGGGTGCACGAGATCGCAGTGGTGACCGGCAGGCCGCCGCGGATATGCCCGACGAAACTGCTGACCAGGTCGAGCAGGCGATTGGCGGTATGCCCCTTGATCATGATGTCGGCGGCCAGAATGAACATCGGCACGGCCACCAGCACGCTCTGCTCGACGCCGCCGATCATCTGCTGCACGAGCGTCCGCGGCTCGACCATGGAAAACTTCGAAAACAGCAGCACCATGGCGCCGACCATCAGGGGCACCATCATCGGAAAGCCCAGCAGCAGCAGCACGATCATCACGCCACCGGCGACCAGCACGACCTGGAAATCGCTCAGCGCAGCCAGGCCGATCAGCTCGAAGAACTCGGTCATTGCCGCCCCTCCCCGGATGCGTCGGGGATGCGCCCGAACGAGGTTTGTTCGACCGCCTGCTCCTCGCTTTCGTATTCGTCGCGGTGGTACCAGCTCAGGTAGTTGTCACGGCTGACCAGGTTGCGCAGGCCCGCGAGGAAGAACTGCACGCCCCCCAGGAAGAAGCCCAGCGGCACGACCATGTAGATCAGGTAGACCGGAAAGCCGGTGGATGAAGTGACTCGGCAGCGGCCGGTCCGGCTCTCGACCAGTTCGATGAACAATCCGAACAATGCCGCGCCCAGCACCAGACCCAGAACGATCAGGGCGGTCAGGACCAGGTTGCCCTTCAGCGGTGCCGTTCGACCGAGCCAGCGCCCGCCGGCATCGATCAGCAAACGAATTGCGTGGCCGCACAGGACCATAACCAGGACAACGAGCGCGATACCGAGCCACGGCGGCACGCTGCCGAGCGCCTCGGGCAGTATCCGGCAGCTGCGCCGGGCCGACTGTGCATACTGCCAGCCGTAGTTCGCCAGCAGGAAGAGCAGCGCCGAAGTGCCGAAGCCGACGAATATCAGAAGCACCTTCTGCGCGGTTTCGGGCAGCAGGTCGTGGATGGCGGAGACGCGGATATGGCGCGCATTGCGGGCACCGATGCCGATGCCCATGAAGGTCACAACCACCAGCAGCAGCTGGGTCACGTCGCCGGCAAACTGCAGGCTCGATCCAAGCGTGTTGCGCGAGATGACGTTGATCACGCTGACGATCGCCATGGCGGCGATCCCGGTGACCAGAACGAATTTCTCGAACCAGTCCAGCCCCTGATCGAACCAGCTAAACGGCCGGCGGACAGCCTGGCGCCATCGGCTGGGCGGCCGGGAAGGAGTGTCGCTCATCGGACGCTTCCCGGTGGCATCGCGCTACCCTTCTTCACGATCGGCTTCCCTCGTCGCTGCGTGAAAACAGCGTCATTTTACACGGGCGCCTCGATCGGGCCAGCGCGACCCGGGCCGCGGGCGAGGCCATGTTATGTTTAGTAATGGTCTCACTTTCGGGAGCAAGAGAATGAAACGAATGTATGGACGCGATCTTGGCCTGGCGCTGCTGGCCGCCCTCTTCCTGAGCGCCTGTGGCGAATCCGGACAGACCCCGACGGAGGAGACGACCAACGGCGGTGAATCCACCGAACCCGAAGCCGCCGAGACGGTAACCTGGCGCTTCGCGCTCGAGGAAGTCGAGGGCAGCGTGCAGGACGCCTACGCGCAGGAGTTCAAGCGCCGCATCGAGGAACGCAGCGACGGCGAGATCGAAATCGAGATCTACCCCTACGGCGCGCTGGGCACCTCCTCGCAGCTGACCGAGATGGCGCAAAGCGGCGGCATCGAGTTGACCTTCGCCTCGCCGGGGCATCTCGCCGACCTGATCCCGGAAGTCGGCATCTTCACGCTGCACTTCGTGCTGTCGGAAAGCAACGAGGTCAACCG
>CAZSGS010000267.1:1889-4032 GCA_964606365.1 uncultured Wenzhouxiangella sp.
GACGAGGACCTGCAGCTGCTCGACATCATTCCCGAAGGCTGGATGGTCTGGAGCGCCGACAAGCCGCTGAGAACCCTCGAGGACTTCGACAACTTCAAGATCCGAACCATGACCTCGCCCATCCTGGTCGAGTCCTACCGCGCCTACGGCGCCAGCCCCACGCCGATGCCTTACTCCGAGGTCTACAGCGGCCTGCAGCTCGGCCAGATCGACGGCCAGGTCAACCCGATCTTCGCCATCGAGGAGATGAGCTTCTACGAGGAGCAGGACGTACTCACCTCGGGGCGCCACGCCCAGTTCATCTCCACCCTGGCCGCCAGCCGGCAGTGGTTCGACTCGCTCGACGACGAGCAGCGCCAGATGGTGATCGAGGTGCGCGATGAGCTCGTCGACTGGATCGACGAAGAACAGATCCGCTACAACGAAGAACGGCTCGAGATCATTCTCGACGAGGGCGGAACGGAATGGGTCGAGCTGACCGAGGATGAGCGCCAGGCGTTCCGCGAGGCCAGCATGGGCGTTCGCGATACCTTTGTCGAGGAGGCCGGCGACTCGGGGCGGGAAATCCTCGACACCATGCTCGAACTGATCGAAGCAGCCGAGGGCGAATCGGGGCCGGACGACGACACCGAATCCGCTACGGCAGACAACGAGCACAGCGACGGATGACTCCGACCGGGGTGATCGTTCCGGCCCGCGCCGCGGGCCGGGATGCGCCCCACCCGCCGCGGATCAACGCAGCTGGCTGTCCTTGCTGCCGCGCCGGTTGTAGCCGCTGACCGCCTTCTTCTCGGCCTCGTCCAGTTCTTCCTGGCAGGCCACGCAGAGTTTGACGCCAGGTAGCGCCTTGCGCCTCGCCTCGGGAATCGGCTCGCCACATTCCTCGCATTCGCGCAGACTCTCGCCCTTCGGAATCCGGCTGCGCACGCGCTCGAGCCCATCCTCGACCGTGCTGTCGATCTGCTCCTGCACCGCGTCGTCTTTTGCCCAACCGCCGGCCATCAGCGACACGCCTCGGGCTGATGATCGCAACTCCCCGCCTGGGTGAGTTCCGGCTGTAGCGTGGGATGATCGATGTCGTGGGCCTCGAGCAAGGCCCGATTGAGGGCGGCGAGCGTGATGGGCCACTCGCCCAGGTCGGCGACCACCACGTGCGCCGATAGCGCAACCCGATTGCTCGAGACCTGCCACACGTGCAGGTCGTGGATTCCCAGGACGCCGTCCACCGCGGCCATGCTGGAACGCACCCGCTCGATATCGAGCCCGGCGGGCACGCCTTCCATCACCACCTGCGCGCTTTCCATGAGCAGACGCACGGCGGCAACGAGAATCAGCACGCAGATCAGCAACGACAGGATCGGATCAATCGGCGTCCAGCCCGTGGTCATGATGACGATGCCCGAGGCCAGGGCGGCTACCGAGCCGAGCAGGTCGCCCAGCACGTGCAGCAGCGCGCCGCGAACGTTGAGATTGCGCTCGCCGCGGCTGAGCACCCAGAACACGAGCAGGTTGACGACCAGCCCCACGAACGCCACACCCATCACGGTTGCGCCAGCGACATCGCGCGGCTGCTGGAATCGCTCCACGGCATGCCAGGCAATCAAGGCGACGAGCACCAGCATCACCGCGCCGTTGGTCAGCGCCGCGAGCACCTCGGCGCGTCCGTAGCCCCAGGTGCGCCGCTTGTTGGCCGGCCGCCCCGCCATCCAGGCGGCAAAGGCGGCCAGGCCCAGTGCCGAGGAATCGGTCAGCATATGACCGGCGTCGGCCACCAGCGCCAGGGAACCGGCCCACAGACCGGCAACGAACTCCACCGCGGAGAAGCCCAGGGTCAGCAACAGCGCGGCCAGCAGCGCGCTTCGGCTCGAAGGGGCGTGGGAATGGTGGGAGTGATCGTGCATGGCTTGGGGCGAAGTCCTGGGTGTGGGCCATGGGTCGCCCGACCAATGGTAAAACATTCGCAGGCAGGCAACCCTCGGATCAGCCGCTTCCCCCGGGGCAGCGTCCACTCCATCGGGAACGCCGCCCTTCGTCGCGGACGCCTGCCGGGCATCGATGCCCGGCAGCTGCAATTGCCCGACTTTTACTTCTCGGACGCTTCCTTCTCGGGCTTGCCCGAACCCTGGTGCGCCAGGCTTGTGGC
>CAZSGS010000268.1:0-4010 GCA_964606365.1 uncultured Wenzhouxiangella sp.
AGCCGTTGGACTCCGGCGCCCAGACAAGACCCGAGGCTGAACGATCCCAGTCTTCGGTGATATTGCGCTGATCGAGCGAGTCGAGATCGACCATAACGATGTCCTGCGTGTCGCCGTAGAAACCGGCGATGTCCTGCTCGAGGTAGGCCAGGGTCTCGCCGTCGGGACTGAACATTGGCGTCGAGTCGCCGGCGGCATTGTCTTCGGTCAGGTTGTCTGCTTCGTCCGCCCCGATCTCGGCGAGAAAGACATCGTAGTCGGGGTCGACGCCGTCGCGCTTGCGGTCGGCGACGAAGGCGATGTGCGTCTCGTCGGGGTGGATATCGTAACTGCCGGCACTCGCGCCCGAACGCGAGAGCTGCCAGTCCAGCGGCTGCGTCAGCGGCTCGATATCGCCGCCGTCGGCGGCAATGCGGAAGACGTGATTCTGGCGATCCTCGTCGATCCAGTGGTCCCAGGATGAGTACGGCAGGGCGTTCCACTGATGGGCCGAAACCTTGGAATCCTTTTCTTCCTCGAGCTTCTCTTCCATCTCGTCCCAGCTCATGTCCGGGTATACGCTGGAGACGAAGTAGATGTGCTCGCCGACCCACTTGAGTCCGCCGGCACCGGTGGGCACCTCACTGAGGCGCTGCGCTTCACCGGGGCCGTCCATGCTGAGCACGTAGATCTGCCCGGCCTCGTCGTCGCCGCGCTTGGCGACGAAAGCGAGTCGATCGCCACCGGGCGAGAACACGGGGCTGGAAGCGTCCTGCCCCTCGACCGTGAGCGGCCGCTCGACCGAGCCGTCGGCGGCGAACAGCCAGAGCCGGGTTTCTCCCTTGTCTTCCTCGACGTCGTAGTCAGTCACCGGCGCGACCACCCGGTCGCCATCGGGCGAGATCACCGGCGAGCCGATGCGGTCGAGCTCCCACAACACCTCGGCCGAAAGCACCTTGCGCTCGTCGTCACCGTTGTCGTCCTGGGCCAGTGCCAGGGTGGGGAGTAGCAATAGCAGGGTTAGTAGCAATCTTCTCATTCTCGTGCCCTCGTGATGTCTTGTTGCTGAATCGGTCTCACGCAGAGCCGCAGAGCCGCGGAGTGCGCAGAGGAAAATCTTGAGTGCTCATTCCGTAGAAAGGACGATGGACGATTCCATGATGACGCCCATCCTCTCTAGAATTATCCTTACTCTTCCTTTTCCCTTTTCCCTTCAACTCTTTATCTCTGCGAACTCTGCGTCTCAGCGGCTCTGCGTGAGGCCGTGCCACCCGCAAAGCGATCAGCTATCCGGAGTAGGGCTTCAATGCGTCGACCGCCATGGTGTAGGCGGAGTCGGCGGTTTCGTTGGAGACTTCCTCGATGTTCAGGGTGCCTTCCATGTAGAAGGCGTCCCAGATGTCGACCATCTCGATGGGTTCTTCGAGACGGCCGTAGATGATCTGGTTGGCCGGCGGCGGCGGCACGTGGATGCAGGCGCCGAAGTAGGGCACCAGGAAAAACGTCTTGAGCCGGCCCTCGCCGTCGGTCTCGACCGGCACGACGAAACCGGGGATGCGGATCTTCTCGCCGTCGAGGTCACCCACGGTCTCCCAGGACTGGAACTCCTCGGCCGAGGCGTAGCCGGAGTGGTCGACATCCTCGGATGCCCGATCCCAGGCCGCCTGTTCCTCCTCGGGCATGAGGTCCATCCACTCGACCTCGCGCACGTCGCTGGCCGCTGCGGTACCGGCCAGCAGCAGGCCGAAGCCTGCGACGGCCGCCATCATCCTGATCTTCATGACTCTCCCGTTCATTGGTTCGCGCTTACTCATACACCGACAGCCGCGCCGGGCGCGGGTTCAAAGCCGTACCTGCATGCCGTCGGCCAGGGTGCGGCGATACGCCATGATGGCCGGTACGAGCGCCACCAGCAAGCCGACGACGAAGATACCGCCGAGGATCGCCCACTGCCAGGGCTCGGGCAACGTCACACCGACCGCCAGGCCGAAGACCTCGAGCAGCCAGGGACCCAGGGCCACGATCGCGCCGACGGCCAGCGCGATGCCCAGTACCAGGCCGCCGGCAACGATCAGCCCGGCCTCGAAAACCAGCAGGGCGGCGATTTGCCACGCGCGCGCGCCGTTGGCACGCAGGATGGCCATTTCGCGCCGGCGCTCGTTGAGCGTGGTCAGCAGCACCGTGACCATGCCGAGCAGGCCGGTAATGACCACCAGCACGGCCACGGCGCGCAGCACCATCTCGGCCACGCCGGTCAGGCGCCACAACTGCTGCAGGGTAATGCCGGGCATCACCGCCGAGAGCGGTTCGGCCTCGTATTCGTTGAGGTCGCGCTGCAGCCCGAAAACCGCCGCGGGCGCGGTCAGGCCGACCAATACGGCGGAGAGCTCCTCGGGTTCGTGCTCGTGGGCATGCTCCCGGGCCTCGTCGGGGTCGAGACCGCTTCCGGGCCGGTGAACGCCGGACTCCCAGCCGACGTGGATCGCGCCGTAGGCGTTGACCGGAATGTAGAGATTGCGATCGACTGGCGTGCCGGTGGGTTGGAGTACGCCGCGGACGGTGAAGGGATGGTCTTCGTGCTCGTGCAGGCTGTCGTTGCCGCCGCCGTGCGCGAGATGAATTTCATCGCCGACCGCGTAGTCGAAGCGTCGCGCCGCCTGGTGGCCGATGACGACGTCGAACAGGTCCTCGAAGGTCCCGCCGGCCGCGATCGCCAGCGACTGGCGATCGCCAAACCGATAGTGTTCGAAGAAGTCCTGCGTGGTCCCGATCACGCGCTCGCCGCGATGACTGTCGCCGATGAGCAGCGGAATGGTCCACTCGACCATGCGCTGGTCCTCGATGTGGTCGAGCGACTCGTGCGAGATGTTGTTGCCCGGCGTACCGATACCGAAAACCGTGTTGAGCAGCAGTTGCAGCGGTGCGGTGCGCGCGCCGACGATCAGGTCGGTGCCCGAAACCGAGCGATAGAAGCCTTCGCGCACCTCCTGGCGCAGTTGTTCGACCATCACCAGCAGGGCAATCGACAAGGCGATGGTAAGAATCGTCAGCATCACCGTCGCGCGGCGATTCAGCAGCGAGCGCCAGGCCAGTCGCAGCAGGGTCATGCCCGCACTCCCGCCCGGTTGATCGCGGGCAGGTCAATGCTGCGATCGAAGCGCGCCGCCAGTGCGCGGTCGTGGCTGACGAACAACAGCGCGCTGCCGGTGGCTTCGAGGCGGTCGAAGAGCAGATCGAGGAAGCGCTCGCGGCGATCGGTATCCAGCGAGGAGGTTGGTTCGTCGGCCAGGACCAGCTCCGGCTGGCCGATCAGCGCGCGGGCAGCGGCCACGCGCTGCTGCTGTCCCACGCTGAGCTGGTCGGCACGGCGGTGCCATAACGAGGGTTCGAGATCCATTCCTTCGAGCAGCCGTTCGGCGGCCATTTCGACATCGCCGGCCCGTTGCGCGCGTCGCTGCGAGAAGCGGCAAGGCAGGGCCACGTTGGCGATCACGTCCAGCCAGGGCAACAAATTGAACTGCTGGAAGATCACGCCGAGTCGGTCGGCACGGAACCGATCCCGCCCACCGCGAGAGAGGCCCGACAAATCCTGCCCGCAAAGCTCGACACGCCCGGTCTGCGGCACCACCAGCGCACCAATGGCGGCCAGCAGCGTCGATTTGCCCGATCCGCTGGGCCCGTGCAGAAACACCTTCTCGCCGGCCGCTACCGAAAACCGGTCGATATCCAGCACGGCCTCGTCCTGGCCGGGCCAGGCGAAGCGCAGGTCATCGATGGCGAGTACCGGATTCATGGTCGCTCATTCTGCCGCATACCGATCGCCAATTGTGTGTAGGTCGGGGTCGCATCCCCGACCCACGGTGCCCCGGCGGGCGGGTTCGTGTCATCCGAAGACCCCCAGACCGCAAAAGCCCCCTCGGGCCAGGAAGCCACCTGTTTGCACCAATCGGGGCCTTGACGCACAATTGCCGGCCAGTAATGACAACTTCATTTTCGGGGACTCGAAAATAATGAAAACCACCTCCATTCAC
>CAZSGS010000269.1:0-4001 GCA_964606365.1 uncultured Wenzhouxiangella sp.
GAATCAGCCAGTCGGCAATCTCGGAATTCTCGTCCGAGAGCTTGGGTTCGTACCGATAGCAGTTCTGGCTGATGAAAAGCGCCTCACAGGCCAGCCGAATGCTGACGTCGCGGCACTCGACCGCCTCCCTGGCCATCTTCAGCACCTCCGTGCCTGGCTCGAGGCCGCGCAATAAGCTCCAGAACTGTTCCCGAGAGCGCAAGCGCTTCTCGAAGACCACTTCTCCGACTCGATTCTCGCCGGCAACCTGAAGCACGTTCTTCGCCAGGTCGATGGCGACCGTCGTCATAACTGTTGTACGCTTGTTCATGGGCTCGCTCCTCCGTAATGAATGGTCGGTGGAAGGTCATTCTTACCACCGCTGGCGCTCCGACGCCTCAGCGAGGAGCGAGTCCATCCAATTACGCGGGCCTTCTTTGGGTGGGGTGGTTCACCCCTCCGGCTGGATGCCCATCTCGGACAGGTTCTGGCGAGCGCGCTCGCCGGCCGGCGTGTCGGACTGGGCGGCGGTGCGGTAGTGCTCGATCGCCTGCTGGCGGTTGCCCGTGGCGCGCTCGACATTGCCCAGGTGGAGATGCGCATCCGCGGTCTGCAAGAGTTCCAGGCTGGCTTTCAGGTCGGCGCGGGCGCCCGACCATTGATCGCGCTTGTCTCGCACCATGCCGCGGCGCAGATGGTGGTAGAACCAGGTCGAATCGCGCTGCAGCGCTGCCGAGAAGGCGCGCTCGGCGCCGTCGAAGTCCTCCCGCGTGGCCAGCGCGTCGCCCTTGAGGGCGTGGAACAGGGCTTCGTCGTCCTCGATCGACAGGGCTTTCTGTGCCTTCGCCAGGGCTTCGTCGACATTGCCCTCCTGCAGCGCCTTGCGGCCTTCGTCGTGCGCCTCGTAGGCGGGCTGCAGTTCCTGCAAGGCGGCCATCTGTCGCTGGTAGGTCTCCCGTCCGATCTCGCCGCCGCGACCCAGTTCGTCGGCGGTACGCCGGTTGTTCTCGACGCGTTCGGGGGAGGGCGGATGCGATGAGAAAAGGCCGTCGAGCCAGCCCGCTTGTCGATTCTCCGACAGGCGCACGAAGGTCTCCTGAAGTTCGACTGCGGCGGCCGGGTCGTAGCCGGCGCGCTTCATGTAGCGCATGCCGTAGAGATCGGCTTCGCGCTCGGCATCGCGCGAATAGCGCTGCTGGATGAGCTGCGCGCCGATCATGCCGCCGAGCAGGGCGACCTGGGTGTATTCGTCGTTGTCGGTGCTGGCGCCGACGGCGACGCTGCCGAGGATGACCGCGCCCTGTGCCAGTGCGGCGCGGGAGGCTGCATGGGCACTGTGCCCGGCGGCCGCGTGCACGACTTCGTGACCGAGCACGGCGGCCAGTTCGGCTTCCGAGCCCAGCTCGGTCAGCAAGCCGCGGTTGATGGCGAGCTTGCCGCCGGGCAGGGCCCAGGCGTTGGGTACCGAGCTGTTGATGACCTGGAATTCATAGGGGAGGTCGCGATCGGCGTACTGCGCGACGCGCTGACCGACGGACTGTACGTAGTCGACCACCGACTGGTCGATCACCAGGTCGCCGCCCTGGGCCTGGCGCATCGGCGCGTACTGCTGTGCGCCGACCTGGCGTTCCCAGTCCTCGCCGTACAGGCTCAACTGTCGTTCGCCGGTGACCGGATTGGTGGCGCAGCCGGCAAGCAGGAGTACGAAGGCGGTGATACAGGCGAGATGGCGCATGGGTGATCTCCGCGGTGGGTCCAGCCTCGATTATACGGACGGGACGCCGGCGTTGCCGGCCGGGGCCCGCGTAGGTCGCGGTCGCATCCGCGACGGTCGACGTGGCAGATCTGTGCACGCGTGAGCCACGTGTATTCAAGTCCGAAGGGTTGTCCGTCGGGGACGCGGCCCCGACCTACGCGATCATCCTTAAGGTTTCAGGAGTCAGGAGTACGGACCACGGACCAAGCAACCGTCAACACCCGCCCAGGGGCAGATCCGTTTCCAGCAATCGAATGTCGAGCTTGTCCTTGCCGTCTTCCTGACGAAGGATGCGCACCGGCATCCAGTGAAACGCCCCGGCGTGCCAGGAAAGATTGTTCTTGTCGGAGCCCTGTTTCTCGATTCGACGAATGCGCACGGCTTCGAAACAGCCGGCCGGCAGTTCGAGGCCTTCCTCACCGTCGAAGGTGTACTGCTTTTCCTTGACCTCGTCGCGGTCGAGCAGGGTGAAGTCGTGCGTGTCCCGGCGTTGCGCCTCGTCGGCCAGGTTGACCGCCAGCTGCAGGCGCAGGCTCAAGGGATCGACCATGTTGTCGACCAGCTCGATGGTCCGGCGACCGTCTTCGGTACGAACTTCGGTCGTGCCGGCATCCCAGTTCGTGCGGTGCTGGAAGAAGCGGTTGTTGGCCGGGGCCTTCTGGGCATGGTGGTAGGTCAGCATCACGATTCGGTCGCCGCGCCACACGAAGTGCGCGGACTCCTCGGCCGAAACGTTGAGCGCCTTGACCCACCAGGCGGTTGCCTTGGTGTCGGATCGGTAGTGCCAGACGCCGTTGTCGAGCTGCTCGAGGCTGACCGACAGCTCGCCGATCTTCTTGCCGTGGCGAAGGACCTCGTAGCGCGCCTCGTGGGGCGGCAGCGGCGGCGGGTCAGCCGCCACGGCGGCCGTCGAGCAGGCGGCCGTCAGGGCCCAGGTCGCGGCCAAGCTCCAGCGGCCGATCGAGTTTCTGATCGTCGATGCGAATGAAATCATGATCTAGTTCGACTCGGTGGTTGAGTAAAAGTGCCAGCGTGGCCGGGTAGAGACGATGCTCCAGCGGCAGCAGGCGGTCGGCCAGCGCATCGGCGGTATCGCCGGGTTCGACCGCCAGGCTCACCGTGCTGATGACCGGCCCGGCATCCAGGGCGGGGGTGACGAAATGCACGCTGGCGCCGTGTACCCGTTCGCCGGCGTCGAGCACCCGCTGGTGCGTGTTCAGCCCGCGGTGGCGCGGCAGCAGGGAAGGGTGAATGTTGACCAGGCGGCCCAGGTGTCGGTTGACGAAGCGCTCGCCGAGAACGCGCATGAATCCCGCCAGCACGACATGGCGCGGTTCGAAGCCGGTGACGACCGTCGACAGGCTGTCTTCAAAGCTCGCCCGATCGGGAAAGCGGGCGCGATCGACCGCAACCGTATCGACGCCCGCCGCCGCGGCGCGCGCCAGGCCCCGCGCGTCGGGGCGATCGGAGATGACCGCGGCGATCCGGGCGGCGAGACGCCCGGCTTCGACGGCGGCCTGGATCGCCTGGAAATTGCTGCCTCGTCCCGACAGCAGCACGACCAGTCGCGGAAGTTCTCCGGCAGACACGTCAGAGGTAGCGCACGCGCTCGCCGTCGCCGCGGTCGACGACGCGACCGATGACCGGCGCCGGCTCGCCCAGCGCCTGCGCAATCGCTCCGGCTTCGTTTTCCGGCACGATCAGGGCAAAGCCGATACCCATGTTGAACGTGCGACGCATTTCGGCATCGTCGATGCCGCCGGCTTCCTGCAGCCATTCGAAGACGCCGGGCGCGCGCCAGGCACGCGTGTCGATTTCCAGTCCGAAGGGCTCGGGCAGGACGCGCACGATGTTGTCGGTCAGTCCGCCGCCGGTGATATGGGCCATGCCGCGAACGTCGTGGCGGCCGAGAAGCGCGCGCACCTTCGCCACGTAGATGCGGGTCGGGGCGAGCAGGGCCTCGCCGAGGGTGGCGTCGGCAAACGGCGTATCCAGCGACTCGCCGCTGCGCTCGATGACCTTGCGGATCAGGGAGTAGCCGTTGCTGTGGGGGCCGCTCGAGGCCAGGCCGAGCACCACGCAATCGCGCTCGATCCCGGATCCGTCGATGATGCCGTCGCGCTCGACCGCGCCGACGGCGAAACCCGCCAGGTCGTATTCGCCGGCGCCGTACATGCCCGGCATTTCCGCCGTCTCGCCGCCGATCAACGCACAGCCGGCCCGGCTGCAACCCTCGGCGATCCCGGCGACCACGGCCGAGGCGGCG
>CAZSGS010000270.1:0-3998 GCA_964606365.1 uncultured Wenzhouxiangella sp.
GCGACCAGTTCCAGGGCTTCTACATCAACAAACCCATGCCGGCGAGCGAATTCGGCGCCCTCTTGCGCGGGGAGTAATCGCCGGCCGGGGGCGCGTCAGGCCAGCATCTCACGGGCCCTGCCCAGGGCCTCGAGGAAGATGTCAATCTCGTTGCGGATATTGTAGGGCGCGAAGGATACGCGAGCCGTGGCCGGCACTTTGAAGAACTGCATGACCGGCATGGCGCAGTGGTGGCCGGTGCGGATGGCCACGCCGAAGTGATCGACGATCGTGCCGATGTCATTGGGATGGGCGCCTTCAAGGGTGAAGGACACGACCGGGCCCTTGTGTCTCGCCGTGCCGATGATGGTCAGACCGTCGATCGCCTGCATCTTCTCGGTGGCGTAATCGAGCAGGCGTTCTTCCTGCCAGATGATGCGGTCAAGGCCGGTTTCCTCGATAAACTCCACCGCCTTGCCGAAGCCGACAGCGCCGGAGATGTTGGGCGTGCCGGCCTCGAACTTGTGCGGCAGGTCGTTGTAGGTTGTACCGTCAAAGCTCACGTGCGTAATCATCTCGCCCCCGCCCTGCCACGGCGGCATGTCCTCGAGAATGGACTCGCGGGCCCATAGCGCACCGATACCGGTCGGGCCGTACATCTTGTGCGCCGAGATACAGTAGAAGTCGCAATCCAGGGCCTGAACGTCCACGGCCATGTGCGGCGTGGCCTGGGCGCCGTCGATGAGCACCGGCACATCGTGCTGCCGTGCGATCCTGCACACCTCTTCCACCGGATTGATCGTGCCCAGGGCGTTGGAAACGTGAACCATGCCGATGAGTTTCGTGCGCTCGGTGATCATCGAGGCCAGCTCGTCGACCAGCAGTTCGCCCCGCTTGTTGATGGGCGCGACCCTGAGCACCGCGCCGGTCTGCTCGCACAGGATCTGCCAGGGCACGATATTGGAATGGTGCTCCATATGGGTAATCAGGATCTCGTCGCCATCGTGCAGGCGCGGACGCAGGTAAGCCTGGGCAACGAGATTGACTGCTTCCGTCGTTCCACGCGTGAACACGACCTCGCGAGTGGAAGTGGCGTTGAGGAGGCGGCGCACGGACTCGCGTGCGCCCTCGAACTGTTCCGAGGCCTCGACGGAGAGTTGATGGACGCCGCGATGCACATTGGCGTTGTAGCGGCGATAGAAATCGTCCATCGCCTCGATGACCTTCAGCGGACGCTGGGCCGTGGCGGCGTTGTCGAAGTAGACCAGCGGCTTGTCGTCATGCACCCGGCGCGAGAGCACGGGGAACTGATCGCGCAGGGCGAAAACGTCCAGTTGGTCGGCTACCTTTGATTCAACGATGTCCATGTCTGATCCTTCGATGCCTCCGAGTGGGTCAGGAGTCGGGAGTGTGGGTGCGGAGTCAGGATCCAGGGGTCAGGATGCCGGAGCGACAAGCGGGTGCCGTGGTCCAGTGACATGGGTAGTGCGCAAGCGGTGCCGGAGCCGCGGATAGAAACCGCCCTGACCCCTGAATCCTGACTCCTGACTCCCGACCCCTCCGACATTACAACTCGCCCGCCAACTCGGCCAGTAGCCAGTCCCGGACCGGCGCCTCGGACAACCCTTGCAGCGGCTCGGCGGCGAAGCCGTACTTGAGCAGGGCGTTGGCTTGCTCGGTTGGCAGGCCGCGCGAGCGCAGGTAGAACAGGGCGTCGTCGTCGAGCTGGCCGATGGTGGCACCGTGGCTGGCAGTGACATCCTCGGAATAGATTTCCAGCTCGGGCTTGGCGTTGATACGCGCCCGCTCGCCGAGCAGCAGGCTGGCGGTGTTCAGGTCCGAGTGGCTGTCGTCGCTGTCGCCGTGGATATGGATACGGCCATTGAAGACGCCCACGCCCGTGCCGTCGGCCAATAACCGGAACGCCTCGCGACTATTGGTGCGCCCGGTGCAGTGGTCGATGGCAGTGTGATAGTCGACGTGCTGCCTTGAATCGAGCACCACCGTGCCGTCGACCTCGCCGAGCGCGCCGGCTTCGTTCAGGTAGACGTTGAGATCCTGGCGGCCGAGTCGGCAGCCCGTATCCAGCACGAAGCTCCGATACTCGGCATCGCGCATCACGTCGACGCGGGTTCGGGAAACGCGAATCGTGCCCGAGCCGGAACGACGCATCACGTGGTTCAGAGCACCGCCCGGGCCCACCCGAATGTTGCTGACGGCGTTGACCATGCCTTCGCCGCCGTCGGTGAACAACTCCACCAGCGTGGCCCTGGCGTGATCGGCCAGCTCGATGAACAGACGCGGATGCACGGCCGCGGCGAAATCATGGGACGCGGTCGTGGCCAGCACGAGCGGCCGATCGAGTTCGCCGTCGATACGAATCTTCCAGGCCTGCCCGAAGCGGGCCAGGTTGAGCCAGGCGAAGGCATCCTCGCGGCCGCCGTACTCGATCCCTTCGAAGTCTTCGCGCGTTGCCGGCGACAGCGTCAGGCCCCGGGGCAACTCGGCTGCGCTCGCATCCAGCATGCCGTTGTCGAAATGCAGGAGGTGTGCGTCAAAAGGCAGTTCGGGCGCTGCCGAACTCCGGGCGGCCCCGGTCTGGAACTCGCGCTTTTCAAGCAGCTTGATCGGCGTGTACTTCCAGGCCTCGGTCTTGAGGTCGGGAAAGCCGTGCTGCATCAGCGCCCGCTGGGCCCGCCCGCGCAGGTCGCTGAAATCGTCGGCGGCCAGCGCCGATGCCGGTGCGAGTCTTTCGGCCAACTCAGTCATGGATTCAGGCCTCGGCAGTTTCCGATTTGAGATGCTCGTAGCCTTCGGCCTCGAGACGGCGGGCCAGCTCTTCACCCCCGGACTCGATGATGCGGCCGTCGGAGAGCACGTGCACGCGGTCGGGCGTGAGATGGTCGAGCAGGCGCTGGTAATGGGTAATCACCATGAAACTGCGCTGGGAGTCGCGCAGGCGATTGATCCCTTCGGCCACCAGTTTGAGTGCGTCGATATCGAGACCCGAGTCGGTCTCGTCGAGCACCGCCAGTCGCGGTTGAAGCACCGCCATCTGCACGATCTCGTTGCGCTTCTTCTCGCCGCCCGAGAACCCTTCGTTGACCGCCCGCTTGAGCAGGGAGTCATCCATCTTGAGCTGTGCCAGGGTCTCGCGCACGGTCTTGAGGAAATTCATGGAGTCGACTTCCTCTTCACCCCGCGCCTTGCGCTGTGCGTTGAGCGCCGAACGAAGGAAATAGGCGTTGTTGACACCCGGAATCTCGACAGGGTACTGGAAAGCCAGGAACAGGCCGGCGGCGGCGCGCTCGTCGGGTTCCATTTCGGCCAGGTCCTTGCCGTCGAACTCGATCGAGCCCTTGGTGACCTCATAGCCTTCGCGGCCGGCCAGTACATAGCCGAGCGTCGATTTGCCCGAGCCGTTGGGGCCCATGATGGCATGCAGTTCGCCGGGACCGATCTCGAGGTCGAGGCCCTTGAGGATTTCCTTGCCGTCGATGGTGGCGTGGAGGTTGGTGATCTTGAGCATATCGGGAGTTGTCTCTCGTCTCTATCTCGCCGTAGGTCGGGGTCGCATCCCCGACGGTCGACGTTCGGATTCTGTTCACGCGTAGCTATGTGTGCCCAAGCCTGAGAGCTCGTCCGTCGGGGATGCGACCCCGACCTACGCGGCCTTCGTTCAGCGCTAGCCGACGGCGCCTTCGAGGCTGATCTCCAACAACGCCTTCGCTTCGACCGCGAACTCCATCGGCAGCTCCTTGAACACTTCCTTGCAGAAGCCGTCGACGATCAGGGCCACGGCATCTTCCTCGCCGAGGCCGCGTGAGCGGCAATAGAAGAGCTGGTCTTCGCCGATACGCGAAGTGGTGGCCTCGTGTTCGACCTTGGCCGAGGGGTTGAACGACTCGATGTACGGAAACGTGTGCGCCCCGCATTGCTTGCCGATGAGCAGGGAATCACACTGAGAAACTGGATCAGGGTTATGGTGCTGGCCGCCAGCACCGTCCAGCCGAGCACGG
>CAZSGS010000271.1:0-3995 GCA_964606365.1 uncultured Wenzhouxiangella sp.
TATACCGACCCGGAAATCGCCTGGGTGGGCAAGACCGAGAAGCAGTTGAAGGAAGAAGGCGTGGAATTCCGCGCGGGCAACTTCCCCTTCGCTGCCACCGGTCGCGGACTCGCCATGGGCGACGCGCCGGGCTCGGTCAAGGTGATCGCCGACGCCGAGTCCGACCGTGTTCTGGGCGTGCAGATAGTCGGCCCCAACGCATCGGAGTTGATCGCCGAGTGCGTGGTGACGATGGAGTTCGCCGGCGCCAGCGAAGACCTCGCCCGCATCATCCACGCCCACCCGACCCTGTCGGAAGCCGTCCACGAAGCGGCCCTGGCAGTCGACAAGCGAGCCATCCACAAAGCAAATTAATATGGAACCGCAGATGAACGCAGATAAACGCAGATTATAGAAACAAGGGACTATTGATCGGCTGGCACCCTGCAGCTCATGGGCGCCGAGCCAGAAGGGCTAACCCTTTTTCATACATCAGCGTTCATCCGCGTTCATCTGCGGTTCAATTCAAACCCAGCAGGCAGCAGCATCATGAGCTCCATTCCCGAACGCTTCCGCGCCTTCCGCATCAACGATGACGAGGACGGCTACCGGGCCGGGTTGACCGAGCAATCGATCGATGATCAGTCCGACGGCGACGTCGTCATCAAGGTCGCCTACTCCAGCGTCAACTTCAAGGACGCCCTGGCCGGCACCGGCAAGGGCAAGATCCTGCGCTCCTTCCCGCTCAACGGCGGCATCGATGCCGCCGGTACGGTGATGCAATCCGACAGCGGCGACTTCTCCCAGGGCGATGCGGTCATCATTACCGGCAGCGGCCTGTCCGAAACCCGCGACGGCGGCTACAGCGAGTACCTGCGGGTGCCGTCCGACTGGCTGGTTCCGCTACCCGAAGGCTTGAGCCTGCGCGAGGCCATGGTCCTGGGCACGGCCGGCTTCACCGCCGCACTGGGCCTGTGGCGCATGGAAGCCAACGGCCAGACGCCCGACATGGGGGCCATTGCCGTCACCGGCGCGTCCGGCGGCGTCGGTTCTCTCGCCGTCGATATCTACACCAAGGCGGGCTACGACGTCAGCGCCATCTCGGGCAAGGAAGACGCGTTCGAGTGGCTGCACGAACTGGGCGCGAGCCAGTGCATTTCCCGCCACGAACTCTACTGGCCCGAATCGCCGCTGGCCTCCGCCCGGTTTGCCGGGGCGCTCGACAACGTCGGTGGCGATACGCTCTCCGGACTGACGCGCGTGATCAAGCCCTGGGGCAACATCGCTTCTTGCGGCATGGCCGGGGGCATCGGCCTGAACACCACCGTCATGCCCTTCATCATTCGCGGCATCGGGCTTCTGGGCATCAATTCCGCCGGCTGCCCCTACGCCATCCGCAGCGAGATCTGGCGGCGACTCGCCGACGACTGGCGCCCCCGGCACCTGGACCGGATCGCAGCACCCGAGATCGACCTGACCGGGCTTTCGGACGCCTTCGATCAGCTCCTCGCCGGGCGCGGACGCGGGAGAATCGTGGTGCGCGTCACAGGGCCCTCCGATTGATCGGCGACAAGGGCCGCGGACGGTCGTTTCGGGTATGATGGAGCGGATTCGCGATTGAGCAATACAACAGTTGAAGAAGGGATTCCCATGGCCAAGATTCTGATCGTAGACGACTCCGAAACCCACCTGTACTCGCTCCAGAAGATCGTCGAGGGCGGCGGCCACGAAGTCATCACTGCCTCCAGCGGCGAGGAAGGCGTCGAGCAAGCCAAGGCGCACGTCCCCGACGCCATCCTGATGGATATCGTGATGCCCGGTCTCAACGGCTTCCAGGCCACGCGGCGCATCGCCAAGGACGAGTCGACGTCCAACGTTCCGATCATCTTCGTGACCACGAAGGATCAGGAAACCGACCGCATCTGGGGGATGCGCCAGGGCGCGGCTGCCTACATCACCAAGCCGGTCGACAAGAAAGAGCTGCTGAAGGCAATCGACACCGCTTTGGGCGCTTGAGCGCATGGTCGTGACCGTCGGAGACCGGGTACCCGAGGCAACTCTGACGGTCATGACATCCGAGGGCCCCGCCGGCCAGTCGACCGGCACGCTGCTGGGCGCGGGAACGAGCGTGCTGTTCGCCGTACCCGGCGCCTTCACGCCGACCTGCTCGGCGCGGCATCTGCCCGGCTTCATCGAGCGCGCTCCGGAGATTCGCGCCGCCGGCGCCGATCGCATCGTCTGCATGGCCGTCAACGACGTATTCGTCATGGACGCCTGGAGCAAGTCCGCGGGCGTCGGACAGGCCCTCATCATGGCGGCCGACGGCAACGGCGACTTCACGCGCGCGCTCGGCCTGGAGATGGATTCCAGCAATTTCGGCATGGGCCGGCGTTGCCAGCGCTTCGCCATGATCATCACCGACGGGATCATTCGTCACCTGATGGTCGAAAGCCCCGGGGAGTTCCGGGTTTCGAGCGCCGACAGCGTGCTCGACAAGCTCGCTGCCACTAGCCGGGATAGCGCACCGGGTTGACACCCTGCGGCTCGATCCATCCGAGCTGGAAGCCGATCCACATCAGAATCACCAGGCCGAGCGACAGGCCGACCCGCCAGCTCAGGCGCTGGACGGTGCGTTCACCCTCGCCTGAATCCTTGACGAGAAAATAGAAGCTGGAAGCCAGGGTATAGAGGATGACGAGGAACGCACCGATGATCAGGACTTTACTCAGCAAGGAAAGTCTCCGGGGAAAATGTGCCGTCGATTATAATCGCGAGTCGTCATGAGCACGTCTTCGTCCCCCGTATTCCGCTGGTTGCCGCACGTCGCGGCAGTGCTGGTCATCCTGATGTGCGCCCGCCTGGCCGTGTGGCAGTTCGACCGGGCCGACGAGAAGAGAAACCTGATGCAGGCCTGGGAGCAGGCGGAACCCGTCGCCCTCGGCGAGGCCGACACCGTGGACGGACCGTATGCACGTACCGTCGCCACCGGCCGCTTCGATCCCGAGCGGCATGTCCTGCTGGACAACCAGGTACGCGACGGACAGGTCGGTGTCCACGTCTTCACCCCGTTCCGGCCCGACGGGCTGGAGCGGACCTGGCTGGTCAACCGCGGTTGGCACCCGCTGGTTTCGCGCCAGGCGCCGCTGCCCGAAATCGATACGCCGGGCGATTCCGTCGAGATCGCCGGGCGACTGGCGAATCCACCCCGGGTCGGACGACAATTGGGCGAAGCCAGTCCGCTGGCGGCGGACGACTGGCCCAATCTCGTCACTTATCTCGATCTCGACCGCGTCGAGGCGGCGCTCGGACGCGAGCTCGCCGGGCGAATCATCCTGCTCGAACCGGGACACGCGGCCCACCTGACCGGCGACGAGTGGCGGCCGGTCAACTTCGGACCCGATCGCCACCGCGCCTACGCCTGGCAATGGATCACGATGGCGGTCGTGGTATTTCTCATCTGGGTCGCCCTGACCTGGCGCAGCCTCAGGAAAACATGAACGGTCTTCGAGGATCATGAACAAACCCACCATCTTTATCGTACTGGCCGTCTTCCTGGCCCCCGTCGTCGTTGCCGTGCTGCTCAACAGCCAGTGGCTCGACTGGCGTCCGGACAGCACACGCAACCACGGCGAGCTGCTCGAGCCGGCCGTGCGCCTGCCCGAGTTCTCCGTGAAGTCGTCATCGGGCGAGACCGTCACCCGCGGCGCCCTCGAGGGCCAATGGCAGCTGCTGCACTATCGCTCGGCCGGCTGCAACGAGGCATGCCTCGAGGACCTCTACTGGCTGCGCCAGATTCGCCTGGCGCAGGATCGTCACCAGCCCGAGATCGCGCTGATGTTCGTCACGCCCGGCCAGGTCGACGAGCGGGCCGTCGAGGAAATCCGCGAACTCGCCGACGACTACCGCATCTTCGGCGGCGAGGCGGGCCGCAGACTATCGGCGGCGCTGCCGGATACCGGGCTCGAGGCGGTCAGCTACATCGTCGACCCCGGGGGGCATATAATATTGCGCTATCC
>CAZSGS010000272.1:0-3979 GCA_964606365.1 uncultured Wenzhouxiangella sp.
GAGCGCCGCGACGAACTCGACTACGACATCGACGGCGTGGTCTACAAGGTCGACGACCTCGACCAGCAGAAGGAGCTCGGCTTCGTGTCGCGTGCGCCGCGCTGGGCCATCGCGCACAAGTTTCCCGCGCAGGAAGAGGTCACGCGCTTGCTGAGCATCGAGGTGCAGGTCGGCCGCACCGGGGCGCTGACGCCCGTGGCTCGGCTCGAACCGGTCTTCGTCGGCGGCGTGACGGTGACCAACGCGACCTTGCACAACACCGACGAGATCCGCCGCAAGGACGTTCGCCCCGGCGACTACGTCGTGGTGCGCCGCGCCGGCGACGTGATTCCCGAGATCGTGCGCTCGATCCCCGAGCGCCGCGAGAGCGAGCTCGAACCCTGGCGGATGCCCGATCGCTGCCCCGAGTGCGGCTCGGCCGTCGAACAGGTCGAAGGCGAGTCCGTTGCGCGCTGCACCGGCGGCCTGGTCTGCCCGGCCCAGCGCAAGCGCGCGCTGGAGCATTTCGCCGGTCGTGCCGCGATGGATATCGACGGCCTCGGCGAGAAGGTGATTGCCCAGCTGGTCGACCGGGACCTGGTACACAGTCCGGCCGATCTCTACCGGCTCGACCGCGCGACCCTGACCGGCCTGGATCGGATGGGTGAAAAATCGGCGGACAATCTCCTGCAGGCGCTGGAGGACAGCAAGCGGGTCGCGCTCGGGCGCCTGCTTTTCGCGCTCGGTATTCGCGAGGTCGGGGAAGTCACCGCCCAGGCCCTGGCACGGCATTTCGGCACCCTGGACGCGCTGGCCGAGGCATCGGTGGAAGCGCTTGAGTCCGTGCGCGATGTCGGCCCGGTGGTGGCCCGCCACGTGCACGCCTTCTTCGATGAGGCACACAATCGCAAGGTGATCGAGGAACTGCTGGAGGCGGGTGTACGCTATGAACCTCAAGAGGCCACGGCCGACGCCGAAGCGTTGCCGCTGGCCGGCTGCACCTACGTGCTCACCGGCTCGCTGTCGGGGCTGACGCGATCGGAGGCCAAGCAACGCCTGGAGGTGCTGGGTGCTCGGGTGACCGGCAGCGTGTCGAAGAACACCACGGCGCTGATTGCCGGCGACGCCCCGGGCTCGAAGCTCGATCGCGCGGAGGAACTGGGCGTCGACGTGCTCGACGAGGCCGCGCTCGGGAAACTGCTCGAAGAACACGACGGTTGAACTTGTTTCAGGTCAACACGACAAGTTTCCGGTATCCGCACAATCGATCCGGGTATCGACAACGACATTCAACGCAGGAGGACAGACATGAACCATCCGGTCAAGGAAATCCTGGTGCCGGTCGACGGCTCCGACAACGCCAATCGTGCCGTGGCATTCGCCGCGAGCATGGCTGCGGCGCTGCAGGTGCCGATGCGACTGTTCTACGTATTCCCGGCCGCCTCGGTCGAGGTCATCGGCATGGCCGGCATGTCGCGCGACGATATCGACCAGGCCGCCCAGGCCGCCGCCCAGCGCGCCTTCGACAAGACGCGCGAGGCGCTCGGCGACGGGGCGCCGCAGGATCTCGAGGAGGAGACCTCCATCGGCGACCCGGCCGAGGAAATCGTGCGCTATACCGAGGATGACCCCGGGGTGATGGTCGTCATGGGCCGCCGCGGCCTGTCGCGCATGAAGTCCCTGGTGCTCGGCAGCGTCAGCGACAAGGTCAGCCGCCACGCCAAGAGCCCGGTCACGATCATCACCTGAGCGCCGATGACGGCCGGAAGAGAAAGGCCTGGGGTTTGAGTAGCTCGAAACGATCCGAAAAGATCGCGTCGGGCGGATCGCCGCCGCCGAGCTCGCCATCGGCGTCGAGGCGCTGGGCGTAGATGTCGCTGTCGCCGTTGCGGTCGTCCTGCCAGGCCAGGTAGAAGCCCTCGCCGATGCCGTCGTCGACGAGGCCCGCTCGCGCCAGACCGGCGCCCGGCTCGGATACGATCGGGTCGGGTGTCCAGACCCGGTTTCCGCTGGTGTCGGCATGCAGGGCGTTGAGCGTATCGTCGTTCTCGATCCAGCTGGCGACCGGCCCCGCGCCCTGGGGGTGCATGCGCACCTGGATCGAAGCGATTTCGCGATTGCCTTCAAGCGCCCGAAACGCGATACCGCCGTCACCCCACTGACGCTCACCGGCACTGTCTAGCCGCTGGCCGTACAGGCCGATGTCGCTTTGCGTGGCCGTATCGGTCTCGCGCCAGAACAGGTAGTAATCGCTGCCGTCGTGGGCGACGGTCGGGCTGGTTCGCGACTGCCCCGGCGTCTCGGCCACCGCCAGCCCGCCTTCGGCGAAGCGCCTCGTGCCGTCGGATTCGACGTGCTGGACGAGCACCTGCAGGTCGGGCGTGCTGCGGTACCAGGCCGCCACCATGCCGCCGCTGCCGTCGGGCACGAAATCGGGGAAATAGCCGAACTGCATGCTGCCGTCGTCGAACACGGTCAGCGGGTTGCCGTCACCCCACAGGTCCTGTCCGGCGCCGTCGAGCTTCTGTGCGTACAGGTGTCGCGGCACGGAGAAGGCGTCGAGCGTGGCCATCAGCACGATGACCTGACCGGATTCCTGCGGGGCGTCGGAGGCATGCAGGCTCGCGACCGCCACGTCGGTATCGGTGCTGATCTGCTCCTCGTAGTGGATGTTGCCGTCGGCATCGAGCGCGGCCACGGCCGCATTGCCGTCCTGGTACCAGCCGGCGACGATGAAGCCCGCCGACGGCTCGGCGGTGGTGGCCGTGATCCGCGGCGAGGCGACGGTAGCTTTGCCGTCGGTGAGCTGCACGCCGTTCTCACCCCAGACCCTTTCACCGATCGGGCTGACGCGGCTGACGGTAATGTCGACGGAGCCGAAACGGTCGTCGCGAAAGACGAGCACGGCGTGGCCCTCGGCATCGATGTCGAGCCCGTAGTCCTCGGTCGAGGAGAAGCCGCGATCGGCGACGAGCAGCCCTTCTTCGTCCCACAGCCGGTTGCCGTCGGCATCCAGGCGTTGCAGGCGAACGTCGTAGCCGTCCCCCGTGTTCTCGAACCAGCTCACGTAGAAGCTGCCGTCGTCGGCGACCGCCGTCTGCGGCTGGACGAGTTCGCCGTCGGCAAGGGCGACCGGGTTGTTGACGGACGGGTCGTCGCTCCATTCGGCATGCAGTTCAAAGCTTGCCAGGACGATCAGGCTTGCGAGTATCGTGATGCGCACCGGGGACTCTGTGGTATCAGGTGGTTTCGTTGTACCGTCCGAGCCGGCGACAGTCAACAGAAATCCCGCGACCGGCTGTCCAGCTCTGCCAGCCAGCCATCGAGGTTGTCGATCCGCTCGGCCACGAGGTGGCACACGCCCTCGACGTTCTGCAGCTTGCCGTGCACGCGCAGGATGCGTCCACCGAGCACGGCCTGGCGGTCGCGCTCGAGCAGCTTCGGCCACACCACCACGTTGATGATGCCCGTCTCGTCTTCCAGCGAGAGGAACACCACGCCGGAAGCCGTGCCCGGGCGCTGGCGGTGCGTGACCAGGCCGGCCGCCGACACGCGCCGTCCGTCGGCCTGTTGCGGCAATTCATTCGCCCGCAGGCTCTGCCGGCCCAGCCGTCGGCGCAGCAGCTTCAGCGGATGCCGCTCCAGGCTCAGTCCCAGGCTGGCGTAGTCGTCGATCAATTCCTTTCTCGCGTCGGGCAGGCTGAGCTGCACCGGCTGTTCGCGGATTTCGGCCCCGGCCAGCAGGTCGCCCTGCCGGCGCGCACCGAGCGCGGCCCAGCGCGCGCGATGACGATGCCCGGCCAGGCCTTTCAGCGCGCCGGCGTCGGCCAGCTTGCGCAGAACGGCCCGATCCAGTCCGGCCCGCTCGGCCAGATCGTCGACGTCGCGCAAAGGCCGCTCGGAACGCGCAGCGACGATCCGCCTGGCTACATCCTCGCGCAAGCCCTTGATCATGCGCAGGCCCAATCGGATCGCCGGTTCATTCGTTGGTTTTCTGATG
>CAZSGS010000273.1:0-3955 GCA_964606365.1 uncultured Wenzhouxiangella sp.
GCGCGAAGGCCGGCGTGACGGGGCGCAGCTCGAGCCGGTCATCCGGCCCGACGAGCAGGTCCGCCTGGCGATCCGAAGCCGCTGGTACCTGGCGCACGCGCGGGTCGTCGTCGACGGCGTGGAGCGCGAATATTTCCGCCTGATGAGCGGCGCGGAGGCGGGTTATGATGGCTTCCGTCGTTTCAGCCAGGGGGTGCCCTGAACATGGCGCGAGCGCGCTCGGAAAGCCTGGTCATTCACGCCGCCGGATCGCGCTGGTCCTGGGCGTTGCTCGACCGTACCGGTGGGCTGGCCCGCGGCGGACGCTGCGATCCCGAGACGCCGGACTGGCCGGACGACGGCCCGGCCGTGGTGCTGGTCGACGCCTCGCGCTGCCTGGGACTGAGCCTGGAGCTGCCGCCTTTGCGGGGCCAGAAGCTGCAGCAGGCGATGCGTTGGGCGGCGGAGGAACACCTCGCCGGCAGCGCGGAGGATGAGCACGTCGTCGCCGGTCCGCGCGACGAGGCCGGCCGGCTGCGCTGCGTCAGCATTGCCAATCGCGTGATGGAGGAACTGACCGCCCCGCTGGACGGCGTCGCGGCCGAGCGCATGCTGCCGGACGCGCTGTGCCTGCCCTGGCAGGCCGGTCGCGTCAGCCTGGCCGAGCATGATGGCCGCATCCTCGCGCGCTGGGGCGAATGGTCGTTTACCAGCTTCGATGCCGACCTGGCCGCCGACATGATCGATTCGGCTGCACCGCCGGAGTCCGAGCTGGACTGGTACGGCGGTGAACGGCCCGGATGGGTCGACGAGCGCGGGGCGGTGGATCGCGACGACGGCCAGCCGCTTCTGGCGATCCTGGCGCGCCGGGCCGCGGACGCCGACCTGAATCTTCTCAGCGGCCCCTGGGCGCCGCGATCCGCGGCAACCGCCAGGTCCCAGTGGCGCTGGACGGCCATCCTTGCCGCCGTGGTCGTGGCGATGGTGGTCGGCTACGCCGCGCTGGAGCGCTACCAGCTGTCGAATCGCTCGGTCGAACTGGAGACCGCCATCGAGCAGCAGTTCCGGCAGGCGTTTCCGGACATCGGCCGCATCGTGCGGCCGCAGACCCAGGCCGAGCGCGAGCTGGCCCGCCTTCGCTTCGGCCAGGCCGCGGGCCTGCTCGAGCTGATGCATCGCGTCGCACCGGTCATCGACGGCCAGGAGCAGCTGCAGGTGGAGCGGCTGGACTACCGCGACGGCACACTCGAACTCGGCCTGCGCGCGCCCGACGTGGCCGCGCTCGAAGCGCTCGAGCAACGCCTGCGCGCGCTCGACCTGTCCGCCGACGTGCAGACCGCCAGCCTCGACGATGAGGGCGCCAGCGGGCGCATCCGCATCAATCGCGGGGATGGCGCATGAATGCCTGGCAACAGCTCGATGCCCGGCAGCGGCGCCTGATCGGCCTGGCCGCCGCCGTGCTCCTCGCCGCCCTGGTCTACGTCTGGGTGTGGGAGCCGCTGGCGCAGGCGCGGGATGTCCAGCGTGAGCGGATCGCCCAGCAGCAGGCCCTGCTCAACTGGCTCGAGTCGGTTGCCCCGTTGGCCCAGCGGCTGCGCGAGAACAGCCGCGCCAGTCGCGACCTGGGCGATCGTTCCCTGCTCGGCCTGGCCGACGAGACGGCGCGCGCCGCCGGCCTGGCCGGCACGGTGGCGCGCATCGAGCCGACCGGCGACGACGAGGTGCGCGTGTGGCTCGAGGGCGCCGACTTCGTCAGCGTCATGAGCTGGCTCGAAGCGTTTTCGCGGTCGCGCCCGGTCAGCGTGGATCAACTCCAGGTCGACGGCAGCGGCGACGACGGACAGGTCAACGCACGAGTGACGATCGTTTCCGATGCGTAAGATTCTCTGGCTGGTTCTGCTGGCCGTTCCCGTCCTGATCGTCGTTACCCTGCCGGCGCGAGTCATCGTGCCGCAGCTGGAAATCGGCGAGGACGTGCGCGATGTCCAGGGCACGATGTGGAAGGGCGAGGCGGTCTGGCAGCAGCCCGGCTTCGTGCCCCTGGACGTGAACTGGCGCTGGGCCGGTGGCCGGCGATGGGACTGGCAGGTGCGGGGCAGTGGCGTGGACCTGGGCGGCGAGTGGCGGCTCAGCGGCGCCGCGACCGAGCTGGCCGGCGTGAGCGGGCGTATCGAAATGGATCGCCTCGATGCCCGGATGTGGCTGGTCAACGCGCGGCCGCGCGGGCACGTCGACCTCGAGGTCGACCGCGCGGTGCTCGCCGATGGGCGCCCGCCCGAAATCGACGGTCGACTCGTCTGGCGCGACGCCCGTCTCGAAGGCACCGTGCACGAATCCCTGGGAGAAATTACCGTGCGCCTCGATTCTCGAGCGCAGGGACAGCGCGCCCGGGTCGAGTCTTCCGAGCCGGGCGCCATCCAGGTGCGCGGCGATATCGAACTGGGCGCGGAACGTTACGAGGTGGACCTGTGGCTGCGCGCCAGCGCTGATCGGCCCGAGCTGTTGCGCCAGATCGCCTGGCTGGGCGAGCCCCAGCCCGATGGCCAGGTCCGGGTTCGGCTCAGCGGAGCGCTGGGCTGGTAGCAGGCATGCAGGAGGAGACTTGTCCGTGATCGATCTCGAACAGGCCATGGAGACCGCGCTTGCCGCGGCCGACGCGGCCGATGAAATCGCCATGCGTCACTTCGGGCGCGAGCTCGAAGTCGAACTGAAGTCCGACGAAAGTCCGGTGACGGTCGCCGACCGCGAGGCCGAAGTGGCCATCCGCGCGGTCATCCGCGAGCGCTTCCCCGACCATGCCCTGTTCGGCGAGGAATACGGCCGCGAAGGCGACAGCGACTGCCTGTGGCTGATCGACCCGATCGACGGCACGCGCAGCTTCATTCGCTCGCTGCCGTTCTGGTCGACACAGATTGCCTTGATGGTCGACGGCGAACTGGTGCTGGGGGTCTCCTCGGCGCCGACCTTCGGCGAGCGCGCACGGGCCGTCCGCGGGCAGGGGGCGTTCATCAACGATCGCCGCGTGCAGGTGCGCCCGCTCGAGCGGCTCGAAGACGCCGACGTGTGTTTCGGCAACCTGCGTACGCTGGCCCGCGGGAACGGTTGGTCATGGGTCGGCGATCTGGTCACGCGCGCAGCCCGGTCGCGCGGCTACGGCGATTTCTATTCCTACCATCGTCTGGCAGACGGCGGACAGGACGTGGTCGTCGAAAGCGACGTCAATATCCTCGACATCGCGGCGGTGGCGGTGATCGTGCGCGAGGCCGGCGGCGTGCTCACCGATCTCGACGGCGCCCAACCCGATCTCGAGACGACTTCCGTGCTGGCCGCCTGCCCCGAACTGCATCGCCAGTTGCTATCCTCGCGCCATGAATGATCGCCGTTCCTCCCGGCCCTTGCCCGTCATCCACGCCCGGCGCGAGCGGCGGCCCGCCGACCTGTTTCGCGTCGAGCAGCTCGACCTCGAGTTCGCCAACGGCGAGCACCGTACCTACGAGCGCCTGATCAGCCGCGGTGTCGGCGCGGTCATCGTCGTGGCCATGCCAGACGACGACCACGTCCTGCTCATTCGCGAGTACGCCTGCGGGGTTCACCGCTACGAGCTGGGGCTGCCCAAGGGCCGGCTGGAGCCGGGCGAGAGCTACACCGAGGGCGCCAACCGCGAACTGCAGGAAGAATGCGGCTACGCGGCGCGCTCGCTCACCGAACTGGGCCATCTGACCCTGGCGCCCGGCTACATGACCCACCGCACCCACGTCATCCTGGCCCGCGATCTCTACGTGTCGCGCCTGCCCGGCGACGAGCCCGAGGAAATCGAGGTGGTCCCCTGGCCAATCAACGACCTGATCTCGCTCATTCGTCGCGACGACTGCACGGAGGGGCGCTCCATCGCGGCGCTGTACATGGCCCGGGACATGCTGGCGGGGGGGTGACGGCGGCCTCGCAGGTTTTTTTTGCCGGGAGGGGGTTCGTTTGA
>CAZSGS010000274.1:0-3953 GCA_964606365.1 uncultured Wenzhouxiangella sp.
CATCGAGATGAAAGACCGTGAAGGCGAGTCCATCTTCGGCGCTATCGAGCAGAAGGTGGTTCAGTACGAGAGGTAATCGGGTTCCGGGTTTCGGGTTCCGGGTTTCGGGGAACCTTCAGTAATGAGGAAATAACGCTCACGCTTGCAGGCTTCGAAGAGGCTTGGTGCAAGACCTCTTCCATCCGAAGGCCGCCCGTAATCCGTAATCCGTAATCCGGAAACCGTTAACCGTACCCAACAGACCAATCGAAAGCCGGAAATCGAAAGATATGCCCCAATCCGCGAACATGATCCTGTATTCGTATTGGCGCTCTTCGGCCAGCTACCGGGTGCGCATGGCGCTCAATCTCAAGGGGCTGGACTACGAGATCCGGCCGGTGCACCTGGTGCGCGACGGGGGTGAGCAGTACGCCGAGGACTACACGGCGCTCAATCCCCAGCAGCTTGTGCCGACGCTGGTCGACGGCGAGACCGTCATCACCCAGTCAATGGCCATGCTCGAGTACCTCGAAGAACGTCATCCCGAGCGGGCCTTGCTGCCAACCGACCCTGTGGAACGTGCCCGCGTGCGCGCCATCTCGCAGGCCATCGCCTGCGAGATTCACCCGCTCAACAACTTGCGGGTGCTCAAGTACCTGACCGGCACCGCCGGCCTGGACGAGGACGCCAGGCTGGCCTGGTACCGGCACTGGACGGAGGCTGGCCTGCGGGCGGTCGAGCGTCTGCTCGATGGCCCGGACACCGGCCGCTTCTGCCACGGCAATGAACCGACGCTCGCCGATTGCTGTCTGTTGCCACAGGTCTATAATGCCGAGAGGTTCGAATGCCACATCGACGCATTCGAACGCATTCGCGGCATCTGCGGCGCGCTCCGGGCCATGGAACCCGTACGCAGAGCCGCCCCGGAAAACCAGCCGGACGCGGCCTGATCCGCGCCGAACCCGACAAGAGCAAAACAGTGACCGACCCAATGATGACCGAGTTTCGTCTATTCGCCGGCGTGGCCCTGCTGGCGCTGGTATCCGCCTGCGCCACCACCCCACCCGACCGCTCGATCCTCGAAAACGCCCGCAACGCCATCGAACAGGCCGAGTCCGCCCGGGCCGAGGAGTACGCGCCGATCGAGTTGAGATACGCCGATGAACGCCTGGCTTCCGCCACCAAGGCGCTCGACGACGACCGGCCCGAAGACGCGCGACGCCTGGCAGAACAGGCCGAAATCGAGGCGCAGCTCGCCCTTGCCCGCACCCGCGCGGCACTGGCTCGGGCCGAGCTCCAGACCAAGCAGGAGGATCTCGAGCAGGTACGTGCCGACCTGGTCGAAATCTTCGGCGAGGAGGCCATCGAACAATGAGGCCCATCGAGCGACTGACCCGCATCACCCTGACGGCGGTTGTCGTAGCCGCGCTTGCGGCCTGCGCCGTGCAGCAGCCGCGCGAGAATTCCGCCTTGCGCAACCTGCAAAGCGATCTGGAGGAATTCCGGGCCAACACCGAGCTCTCGGAACGCGTACCGCTGGCCCTTTCCGACGCCGAACGCGCCGCGCGCGCCGCCAAGGCGGAAGGATTGAGCGAAGCGGAGTTTTCGCACCGCATCAACATGGCGGCCAAACGCATCGAGATCGCTCGTGCCGAGGCTTTCCGCGCCCAGGCCCGCGATCGGATCGACGACGTCGAGGCGGAACGCACGCGACTGCTGTTGCGCGCCAGCCGCCTGGAGGTCGAGCAGGCCCGACAGGAGGCCGAACGCGCCCTGCTGCAAAGCGAGGCCGCGCGCGAGGAAACGGAACGCAGCCGGCTGGAGGCGATGACCGCCGAGGAACTGCGCGAGGAAGCGGCCAAGCGCGAATCCGAGGCACGCGAGGAGGCGCAGGCGGCCCGGCGCCTGGCCGAAGCGCAAGCCAGCGAAATCGAACTGGCCCGTCGCGAAGCCGACCTGGCCACGGAAGCGGCCGAGTCCATGCGCCGCCGCCTGGAATACCTGGAATTGCGCGAAACCGACCGCGGCGTGGTCGTCACGCTTGGGGATGTTCTGTTCGAAAGCGGCGAGACCGCCCTGCAACCCGATGCCCGCGACCAGCTCGGCGATGTCGTCAGGCTCGTCGAGGGCGAACCCGAGAAGCAGATTCGCATCGAAGGACACACGGATTCGACCGGCTCGTCGAGTGCGAACATGCGCATCTCTCGGCAGCGCGCCGAATCGGTACGCGACGCCCTGATCGAAGAGGGCATCGACGCCGATCGCATCGAGGCCGTGGGCATGGGAGAGGATTTCCCAATCGCCACCAACGAGTCGGCAGAGGGCCGGCGCAAGAATCGCCGGGTTGACGTCATTCTGCTCAATGAATGACGAGATCAACATCGGCCCTTGAAGTGGAACAAAGTCGGCGCTATAAAGTAAGTGTGATGGTTGAATTCCCCGGCGCTACACGCGCAGTACCCGGCCGCCGCAGGAACGCTTCGAGTACAGCGCGACCCGCAGCGCCTGCTCCTCCCCGAATATGTACGGGCCGCCCAAGTGCGGCCCGTTGTTCTATGCGCGGGAGCGCATTCCGCGCACATTCACGGACCCAACCGAAAAGGAGTCTGCCCATGTTCGAGAATCAGAAGGACGAGATGGAAGTCCTGCTCAAGAGCAATGACCAATTCCGTCAGCTCTACAACCGCCATCAGCAACTCGAAAAACGGGTCATTGCAGCCGAAAACGGCACCGCACCGATGGAAGATTTGGCACTCAACCAGCTCAAGCGCGAGAAACTGCAGACCAAGGACCAGCTCACGCGGATGATGGAGCAATCCCGCGCCGCCTGAATCCCTGCCTGATATTGATCCGCCAGACGCCCGGCCCTCGCGCCGGGCGTCTGCCATTCCGGCCGGGCCATACCACCATGCCTTGCCCCGGACGACCGACTTCGGCTATTGTGGCCGGCTGGCGTTCCAACCCGACCAGAGGCCCACGATGAGCGTTTTCAACAACACCCTCGAGCTGATCGGCAATACGCCGGTTGTGCGCGTGAACAAGCTCGACACCGGCCCCTGCGAGCTCTACCTGAAGCTCGAAAGCCAGAATCCCGCCGGGTCGATCAAGGACCGCATCGCCCTGAAGATGATCGAGGCGGCGGAGCAGCGTGGTGACCTGCAACCCGGCGCGACCATCATCGAGGGCACCGCCGGCAACACCGGCCTCGGCCTGGCCCTGGTCGCGGCACAGAAAGGCTACCGCCTGATCCTGGTCATCCCCGACAAGATGAGCCGGGAGAAGATTTCCAACCTCAAGGCCATGGGCGCGGAGGTGGTCATCACCCGATCCGACGTCGGCAAGGGCCATCCCGAGTACTACCAGGACCTGGCCGAAAAGCTGGCCGAAGAGACCGAGAACAGCTACTTCATCAACCAGTTCGGCAACCCCGACAACCCGAAAGCACACGAAGAGGACACCGGCCCGGAAATCCTCCGGCAGATGGGCGGCGAACTGGATGCGATGGTCATTGGTGTCGGCTCGAGCGGCACGATCACCGGCCTGTCGCGCTACTTCTCCAAAGCCGCGCCGGACCTCGAACTGGTCCTGGCCGACCCGGAGGGCTCGATCCTGGCCGACTACATCGCCACCGGCCAGGTCCGCGACGATGCCGGCGGCTGGCTGGTCGAGGGCATCGGCGAGGACTTCCTGCCGAGCATCAGCGACTTCTCGCACGTGCACAAGGCCTACTCGATCCCCGACAAGGAGAGCTTTCTGACCGCGCGCCTGCTGCTCGAGAAGGAAGGGCTCTTGGGCGGCTCTTCGACCGGCACCCTGCTGGCCGCGGCCCTCAAGTACTGCCGCGAACAGACGGAACCCAAGAAGGTCCTCACGTTCGTCTGCGACACGGGCAACAAGTACCTTTCGAAGATGTACAACGACACCTGGATGCGCGAGCAGGGCTTTCTCGACACCGACGAGTTCGGCGACCTGCG
>CAZSGS010000275.1:0-3941 GCA_964606365.1 uncultured Wenzhouxiangella sp.
TCGAAGCCGGGCACGCACTGGACCGGGTCGAGTGGATCTGCCTTGACCGCGGCGATGCTTCCGGTAACGGTCGTTGCCGCGACATGGTCGGGCACGTCGATGATGAATCCGGACTCGAGAAACTCCATTTCGCAGCTGGTTTCCACGCCGCCGCTGAAGCAGCGAGTCGGGTTGCTCGCGTCCGGGTCGACCGGCGCTGCATCCAGCGTCACCAGGCCCGGCGTGGTGTACTGCAGGGAGACATTGGCGCTGCCTGTGAACACGATGGGGTTCGGCGACCAGGTCGCAGCGGGCGAGGTGAAGCTGACTTCGACCGGATCGGGATGGTAGGCGGTACAGTCCGCGTCGGCGCAGGCTTCCACGGTGATCGTTGCCGGGGAACAGGTCAGCGCATTCGCCGGATGGGTGAGTCGGATATGGTCGTAGCCGAAGCCGGGATCGCTGCCGTCATTGGAGTCGCCGGGTGTGGTGTCGCCGCTGTTGCCCGGCCCTGCCAGATCCCAATCACCCGTTCCATCGGGCAAGCGCAAGATAGTCGTGGAGTTTGTTGTGCCCATCGTCGTGTCGTATTCGAATGGACACGTGGCGGCAAGGCTGGACGAGTAGCCGTCGACTGAGAGGTAGTCGATCGCGTCGCCATTGGCATCGTCTAGTCGTACTTCCATTCCCTGGCCGCCACCGTGCCCGAAGTCGATGTAGTCCTTGTCGGGAATGCCGGTCTTCGTGAGGATGAGCCATGGATAGCCGCTGAAGTCGAATGTTGGGCTGGAAAGTCCGACGCTCTGGCAGGGGGAGATCTGACTGCTGCAGAATGACAGATTCCACTGTGAAAAAACGCTCTGTGGTATCGATCCGCTCAGGAGCCGGACTTCAATGAACCTGGCAGCGTTGCCCTGTGCGTGAACCTCGTTGATGGTCGCCTGGCCCAGGTAATCGGAACACTCGCTTGCGCCGCAGAAGCCGCCACCGGTCGCTTCCGGGGTACAGGAGCCGTAGACGGCGGTGGGCGGATCGAGGAAGATCGTCGCCCAGTTGGCGGCCGTGAGTTCTCCCCAGATCAGACTGTCGTAGACGCTGATGCCATTGTTTGCGTGAATGGGAACTGGCTGCTGGCTGCTGCCGATCTGGCTGTCGATGATCGAGATCACTGCACCGTCCACCTGGAGGCTGCCGCCAGTCATGTTGACGCCCGATAGATTCAGGTCCTGACTCCCGCCATACACCTGGCTGTCGAGGGTGCCCCCGGTGATGTTGATGACGCCCGATGTGGCGGTGATCGAGCCGCTTAGATCGGAGTTGTCGCTCGTGACCCCGTTATTGGCATTCAGATCGCCTGTGAGGCTGCCGCCTGAAATCGAGACCGCGCCAGCCGTGCCAACATCACCGTTGACTTCGGAATTGCTGAAGATCAAGGGGGCAGAGCCCGCGGTAATGCTGCCGTTGACCACAACTGAATCAAAACGGAAAGGGCCGCTGCCGCCTCCGATACCAATCCCTCCGGAAACGTTCAGGTCACGAATGGTAAAAGGTTGAGAGCCGATGCTCATCAAAGTCGAGCCCGTGGATTGCAGGCTAGTATCGGTAGATGACCCGGAGACCGACTCGATGACGATGTTCTGGTGTCCGTAGTTTGCCGATACCGGGCTGGTCAAATGCGTGCCGGAGCAGAGTCGGAGGGTATGTGGACCATTCTGCGTTCCCAGTTGGTTGTAGGCTGACTGAAAGTCCGTGTGTGTCGCGCCTGGGCATGTCCCGACAGTGAGCGTTGCGGCCTGCAGATCAGTCAACGGATACAGCGCGGCGGCAATCATGAACAAGACTGCAATTGATCGATTCATGGGGAGCCCTCTGAAGCAATCTGGGAGGCGACCGATCGGCGAACGAAGACGGCGGAGTTCAAGTCGCCCTGTTGTGCGCTCGCACCGACAAAGTAGATCTCATAGGTGTTGCCGCCTTCCGTGACCGACTCGGGTTCGGGGCAGTCCAGCGTCACCGTGAAGCCACTTGCGACGCTGCTGCAACTGGATGGGCAGGAATTGCTGTTCACGATCTCCTGGGCCGCTTCTTCAAGGCAGGCGAGAGCCGCATACCAGGCCTGCTCGGCCAGCCCCGCGCGTGCCTGGCTGATGTGCTGGGTGGCCGACGTCAGCGCGACCATCGCGGCGAACACGACCACGACGGTGATCAGGAAGATACCGACGAACAGGGCGGCGCCGCGTTGTTGTCTGATCGCGATCATGGCGTGTTCAACACCTGTGCCTGGCCGAGAAGGAACACGGTCTCGCCTTCGTCGGCCAGATCGAGACGTACGGTCAGAAGTCCGCGTCGGGTGGAAGTGCCGGAGTTGTAGGTGAACTGGCAGCTGCTGATGTTGTCGGCAACCAGCCGGCCCGCTACGTCGTCGGGGTCTCCCGAAACACCGTAGCCGGCGAAGCGACGCAGTTCACCGTCGGCGCAGATGTAGCTGACCGTTTCGCTGATGACGTGAAAGCGTTGCTGCGGCGAGTGGGTGGCGAAAGCCGGGCCGTTGCCGCCACTGTCATACTCGATGGCGTTGGTATCGGCGTCGCGGATGGCGGCGATATTCTCGCCCGACCAGGCGTCGAAGCCGGGCTGGCCGGTGTTGTAGACCGACAGGCAGTGCCCGGCGGGCGTGCCGCAGTCCGTGCCGGCCGAACGTGTCTTTACCGCCCCGGAATCGATCAGGCCGCCGAGCACGTCGAAGGTGTCCGACGATCGGGCCGGCACGAAGATGTCATTGCTCCCACCCCCGGGCAGGCGCCGGTAGCGGCCGTGCGTGACGGTCGAAATGAACTCGATCCGGTTTGTGGACACGAGCAGGCTGTTGGGCAGGGCGTTGCGGACTTCACGGGTGACGCGATTGACGGCCAGGTCGGCGGCGTCGACCAGCATGGCGCGGCGCTCGATGTCGGCGGCAGCCTGGAAGGGCGGCAGGATGAAGACCGTGGCGACCATGGCCAGTATGCCGACGAGCACGATCACGAGGATCAGCTCGATCAGGGTGAAGGCGCGCTGGCTATTGATGGACATAGCCCGTCCCCGGTTCGACGACGATGGCTTCGCCGCTGGCAAGCGTGATGCTCAATCCGGCGCCGGTGCGGCCCATGGCATCGAAAACCACGGCCCCACCGGCGTCGATCTCGCCTTCGCCCGTGAAGTCCCCGCCCTGGGTCGGGTGCATCACTCCCGTAGAGCCGCTGCCGCAGGCAGCTCCGCCCGCGCCGGTGTAGCTCAGGCCGTAGCTATCGGCCGCGGCATTGACCGTTGCCTGTACATGGCAACCCGAACCAATGGCGGTCTTCTGGGCATAGCGCAGGGCGTTGACGAGCTCCGAGCCGAAAGCCTGTCGTTCGAAACCCTGGATATCGATGCGCGGCGCGACGAAGGCGGCGAGCACGCCGACGAGCACGAGAATGATCACCAGCTCGGTCAGGGTGAAGCCTTGCTGGCCGCGGGCGGACATGTCAGTAGTCGCCCCGCTGGCTTTGCAGCGAGTAGTCGACGCCGCCCGAATCATGGGCAACGTCGACCGTGATGCCGGCCGGCGCGCTGCCGCTTACCTCGACGGCCACCTGGTAGTCGTTGAGCGCCCCGATGGGGTCGCCGAACTGGTTGGTGGGGGATTCGTTCAGGCCGTCGTAGCAGCGAATCGAGGCCCAGCTGCCGCGACCGCCGGCGCAGTCGCCTGGCTCTTCGTCGTGCTTGCGCAGCAGGATTTCGTCCATGTAGCCGGCGGCGATGGCCCGGGCCTGGGCCTGGATCATGGGGTCGGCGCTGCCGGCGGTAGGCGTGACGAAGCTGGTGAGGATGGCCGCACCGATGCCGATGATGACGATGGCAACTGTGAACTCGATCAGTGTGAATCCTCTTCTCGAATCGGCTGTTGCTTCGATACGTCGGGTCATGGGCACCACTTGCGG
>CAZSGS010000276.1:0-3938 GCA_964606365.1 uncultured Wenzhouxiangella sp.
TTCAGCTTCAGCACCATGACCCTGGTCTCGCGCATCCTCGGCTTCGTGCGCGACGTGGTCTTCGCGCGCTGGTTCGGGGCCGGGCCGGCGATGGATGCGTTCGTCTTCGCCTTCAAGATTCCCAACTTCCTGCGCCGGCTGTTCGCCGAGGGCTCGTTCTCGCTGGCTTTCGTTCCGGTGCTCAACGAGTACCGCGAGAAGCACGACCAGGCGCAGCTGAAGTCCCTGATCGATGCCACCGCCGGCAGCCTGATGGCCGTTCTGCTGGTCGTCACCGCCCTGGGCATGCTGGCCGCGCCGTGGATGGTTGCCATCTTCGCGCCCGGTTTTCTCGACGACCCGGAGAAGTTCGCGCTGGCCACCGACATGCTGCGCGTGACCTTTCCCTACCTGCTGTTCATCGCCCTGACGGCGCTCGCCGGCGGCATACTCAATACCCTCGGCCGCTTCGCCCTTCCGGCGCTCACGCCCGCGCTGCTCAACGTCTCGCTGATCACCGCCGCGGTGGCGATCAGCCCGATGTTCGAGCAGCCCGTGAAGGCCCTCGCCTGGGGCGTGCTGGCCGCCGGCGTCCTGCAGCTGGCCGTGCAGCTGCCGGTGCTGGCCCGCCACGAAGTGCTGCCGCTGCCCAGGCCCGATTTCAGGCACCCCGGGGTCCGGCGCATCATGAAGCTGATGGTGCCGACGCTGTTCGGTTCTTCCGTCGCCCAGGTCAGCCTGCTGTTCGACGTCTTCTTCGCCTCGCTGCTGACGTCCGGGTCGCTCGCCTGGCTCTACTACGGCGACCGCCTGATGGAGTTTCCGCTGGGCATGTTCGGCGTGGCGCTGTCGGTGGTCATCCTGCCCACGCTGTCGTCCCTGCACGCCCGCAACAGCCGCGAGGCGTACCGCGCCACGCTCGATTGGGCGGTCACCCTGGGTTTCGTGATCGCCCTGCCGGCGGCCGTCGGCCTGGCGATGGTGGCCGAGCCGCTGGTCATCACGCTCTTCCAGCACGGTGCGTTCACCGCCCACGACGCGGCCATGGCCGCCGCCGCCTTGCTGGCCTACTGCCTGGGTCTGCCGGCGTTCATCGGCGTCAAGATCCTGGCCCCGGCCTATTTCGCGCGACAGGACACCAGCACGCCGGTCAAGGTGGCCGTCATCGCCCTGGTGGCCAACATGGGACTCAACGTCGTATTCGTCGCGGCCATCGCGCTGTGGCTGGCCGGCGGCGACTACGGCGACGGCTTCCTCGCCATGCTCGCCGAACACCCGGGCGCGCACGCTGGCCTGGCCCTGGCATCGAGCGTGTCGGGCTGGATCAACGCCTCGCTGCTCTGGCGCGGGCTGCGGCACCAGTCGCTGGCGCCGCGCCTGCCCTGGCGCCACGTGGGGCAGGCCGTGGGCGGCTGTGCCGTCATGGCGCTGGTGCTCTACCTGCTGCAACCGGAGGTCGCGCGCTGGCTGGATGCGGGCACGGCCTGGCGGGCGGGCACGATGGCGCTCGTGATCGGCTCCGGCGCGGCCGCCTATGCCCTGGCGTTGCTGGCCACGGGCCTGCGTCCGCGCCACCTGGTGCGTCCGGCCGTCTCCGACGATCGGGATGCCGGCTGAAATGCGCGCTCCGAGCGACAAAACCCGGTAGAATCCGCTGCTTGCCATGCGACTCGTCCGATACCTCAATTCCGACCGCGACACGATCCCCGCCACCTCGGTGGCGGTGGGTAATTTCGACGGTCTCCACCGCGGCCACCAGGCCTTGATCGACGCCGCGCGTGACGGCGCGGGCAAGCTTGCGCCCGCGCTGATGTGTTTCGAGCCGCTGCCGGCGACCTTCTTCAAGCCCGACGAGCCGCAGCCGCGCCTGCTCAACGTGCGCGACAAGATCCGGCTGGCCCGCGATCACGGCCTGGACTGGCTGTTCATGCTCCGGTTCAACCGCGAGTTCGCCCGCCAGAGCCCGGAACGCTTCGTGCGCGACGTGCTGGTGCGGGGTGCGCGTGCCGGGCGCGTCGTCGTCGGTGCCGATTTCCGATTCGGCTCGCGCGCCGCCGGCGACGTGGCCATGCTGGAAAAGCTGGGCGGGCGCTACGGCTTCTCGGTCGAGCGCGTCGAGGCGGTCACCGACGGCGAAGAGCCCATCTCCTCGACCCGCGTGCGCACGGCGCTGTTCGAAGGCCGCCTGGGCGAGACCGAGCGCCTGCTGGGCCGGCCCTATCGCATCTCCGGCCGCGTCCTGCGCGGGCGCTCCCTGGGTCGTGACCTGGGCTTTCCCACGGTCAATATCCGTCCGCCGGTCCCCCCGGCCCTGACCGGCATCCTGGCGGTGCGCGTGTCCGGTGACGGCCTGGTGGCGCAACCCGGCGTTGCCAGCCTGGGTCATCGCCCGGTGCTCGGCGGCACCGACTGGCTGCTCGAAGCCCACCTGTTCGATTACGATGGCGATCTGTACGGCAAGCACCTGGAAGTCGAATTCGTCGAGTTCATCCGCAAGGAAGCCCACTTCGACAACCTCGAAGCGATGACCGAACAGATGAAGAAAGATGCCGAAAAGGCGCGAAGTATTCTCGAGCGTGGAGACAATTGAATTCTTGACCGTCGGGGATGCAACCCCGACCTACGAACCCGGAACCCTTAAACCGTAAACTGTAAACCGAATCCCTGAACCCTGAACCCTGAAACCTGTGGACTACAAAGACACCATCAACCTGCCCAAGACCGCTTTCCCGATGAAGGCTTCCCTGGCCCAGCGCGAGCCGAACATGCTCGAGCAGTGGTACGCCGACGGCCTCTACGAGCGCATCCAGGAAGCCACCCGCGGGCGCGAGGCCTTCGTGCTGCACGACGGCCCGCCGTACGCCAACGGCGACATCCACATCGGGCACGCGGTCAACAAGATCCTCAAGGACTTCGTCGTCCGCTCGGCCCTGATGGCCGGCTACCGCGCGCCCTATGTGCCGGGCTGGGACTGCCATGGATTACCCATTGAGCTGCAGGTCGAAAAGAAGGTCGGCAAGGTCGGGCAGAAGGTCGACGCGGCCACGTTCCGGCAGAAGTGCCGCGAGTACGCCGAGAAGCAGATCGACAACCAGCGCAACGACTTCAAGCGCCTGGGCGGGCTGGGCGACTGGGACCACCCCTACGCCACCAAGGATTTCCGCTACGAAGCCGACATGCTGCGCGCGCTGTCGAAGATCGTCGAGCGCGGCCACCTCAAGCGCGGCGTCAAGCCCGTGCACTGGTGCTTCGACTGCAGCTCTGCATTGGCGGAGGCCGAGATCGAGTACCAGGACAAGACATCCACCGCCGTCGACGTGCTGTTTCCGGCCGCCGACGTCGAGGCGCTGGGCAAGCTGTTTGGCGTCACCGGGCTGGCGAGTGATGCGGGCATCGTGATCTGGACGACCACCCCCTGGACGATCCCGGCCAACCAGGCCGTTTGCCTCAACGCCGAGCTGGACTACGACCTGCTGCGCGGCGTGCGCGACGGCAGGCAGCTCGACCTGGTGGTCGCCACCGAACTGCGCGAATCCGTGGCCGAGCGCATCGGCCTGGAGAACGTCGAGGTCCTGGGCACGGTCAAGGGCGACGCGCTCGAACTGCTCAAGCTGCACCATCCCTACCGCGGCGACGACGTGCCGGTGATCCTGGGTGATCACGTCACGACCGAAACCGGCACGGGCGCGGTCCACACCGCCCCAGGCCACGGCCAGGACGACTTCGATGTCGGCCTGGAGTACGACCTGCCGGTGGTCAACCCCATCGACGGGCGCGGTGTCTTCGTCGAGGACACCGCGGTGGTTGGTGGCGAGCACGTCTGGAAGGCCAACGCCCGGCTGGTCGAGCACATGCGCGCCAACGGCACGCTGCTGGCCGACGAAGATTTCGGCCACAGCTACCCGCACTGCTGGCGCCACAAGACGCCGACCGCCTTCCGCACCACCCCGCAGTGGTTC
>CAZSGS010000277.1:0-3932 GCA_964606365.1 uncultured Wenzhouxiangella sp.
AAGCGCGCCAAGTTCATCCACTACCGCCCGCGCATCGCCGTGCTCAACAACCTGGAATTCGATCACGCCGACATCTACCCGGATCTGGCCGCCATCCAGACACAGTTCCACCACCTGGTCCGAACGATCCCCGGCAACGGTCGGCTGGTCGTCAATGCCGCCGACCACAATATCGAGGCCGTGCTCAACCGCGGCTGCTGGACGCCCGTGTCGCGCTTCGGCCTGAGCGAAAACGGCGTCGGCGACTGGCAGGTCACGCTCGACGATCCCGCCGGACGCAGCTTGTCCATCCTGCGCGGTGGCGAGCCCGTCGGCGGGTTCGAGTGGACGATGACCGGACGCCACAATGCACTCAACGCGCTGGCGGCGATTGTCGCGGCCGACGCCGCCGGCGTCGACCCGCAGCAATCCGCCGCGGCCCTGTCGAGATTCAAGGGCATCAAGCGCCGGCTCGAACTGCTGGGAGAACGCGGCGGTATCCACGTCTACGATGATTTCGCCCACCACCCGACGGCCGTTCGCCTGACCCTCGAAGGGTTGCGGCGCGCCGTCGGCAACGCGCGCATTCTCGTCGCGCTCGAGCCGGCCAGCAACACCATGCGCGGCGGATATCACGTCGCCGACCTGCCCTCGGCCCTGATCGCGGCCGACTTCGTCTGGCTGCGCAGTTCCGACGGGATGGACTGGGATCCGCACGAGGTCATCGAGAAGACCGGTGGGCGGGGCCGCGCCCGCAGCCAGGTCAAGAACCTGCTCGATGACCTGCTCGCCGAAGCCCGCCCCGGCGATCACGTCATCTTCATGAGCAACCGCGGTTTCGAAAATGCACCGCAGCGCTTCTTCGAGGCCCTGGCATGAGTTACGAACAACTGCCCCTGTTCCCGCTCAAGGCCGTGCTGTTTCCGGGCGCGCCGCTGAGCCTTCGCATCTTCGAGCAGCGCTACCTCGACATGGTTCGCGATTGCGCGCGCAGCGGTACCGGATTCGGCGTGGTCTGCGCCTGGCCCGCCGAGCGCGAGGGCCGCGCCAGTCACGCCCGGATCGGCACCGAAGCGATGATGATCGACTTCGACCAGCTCGAGGACGGCCTGCTGGGCGTGACCTGCCGCGGGCAGAGGCGCTTTCTGATTCGCGATACCCGGGCCCGCGATGACGGCCTTCTGGTCGCCGACATCGACTGGCTCCCGCCCGAACCGGCCACCCCCGTACCGCCGCGCTGCGCCGCGCTGCAGACCCTGATGCAGGAACTGATGCGCCACCGCGACCTGTCGCAGCACTTCGAAGTCGACATCGAGGACGCCAGCAGTCTCGGGCGCACCCTGGCGGCCAGCCTCGCCCTTCCCGAGGAACACGCCCAGGCCCTGCTCGAAATGACCGACCCGATCAGCCGCCTCGAGGGCCTGATCAGTCTGCTGGCGGACGCCGACGAGGAAGACGACTGACCAGGCGCAGTTGCCGTTCGCCGGCCGGGCGGATGTCGACCCGGTCGCCCAGGGATCGCTCCAGGGCCTGCCAGGCTTCATCCGGCGCGCGCATGTCGCGCCAGCGATTGAACAGCCCGAGAATCTCGCCGATCGCCTCGATCCTGACCTGGCCGAGCCAGACCGGAGCATTGCCGGGCTGCAGTCTGGTTCCGGAGGCCCACATTCGCAGCACCTCGCGTCGCCCGTCGTCGCGGTCGCGGATCATGATCAGATCCTCGGGCTGGCCGGCGAAATCGCGCGCCAGGTGCGCAAGCCTGTCCGGGTCCGGACGCACGCTGAGCAGGGCGGCCCAGCGCAGCGATCGCTGTTGCGGCACGCGCCAGCCCGATGCCGCCAGCCGATCGACCAACCAGGCCCGGGTGCCGGCGTACTGGAAATCGAAACGCTGGCTCGCGGCCGTACCCAGGCGTGATCGCAGCGCCGGCAGATCCCGCCAGCCGCCGCGCTGCCAGGCCATGGCCGAGAGATTCTGGCGCGGCAGCTCGAGACGGGTCGCCTCGGCGAGCCGCTGGTAACCGCCGTCGACCTGGAACGCGGTCACGGACACCAGCAAGCCATAGAACATCAGCGCCAGCATGCCCGGATGCCGACGCGGCAACGACCGCTGCCGATAGCCGATGCCCACCAGCGCCAGCCAACCGCCGCCCAGCGCCAGGGCCGCGGCCAGCCCCAGCGGCGTGACCAGGCCCAGGTAGAAACTGGCAAACGCGATCAGGGCCAGCAGCACCGTGTTGACCAGGTAGGCCCATTTCCGACGGGTCGCGCGCAGGTCCTTGGCGACCATCACGGCGAAGAATCCCAGCAACACGGTGGTCAGGGTGAGCCCGCGATGCGGCACATCGCCATAGCCGGGCGCGGCGCCGGGCGCGGGGAAAAGGAAGCCCAGCCAGGCATTGAGCAGTTCGGCGAGCAGCCAGCCGCCGGCCGTGGCCGCCAGCCAGTGCGCCGCGGCGTTGCCTCGCCCGAGCGCGAGCATCAGCAGGGCCATCATGCCGGCCACAAGGGCCAGGACGCGCAAATCCGCGCCCAGGGCGATGACGATCATGACCGGGTCGGCCACGTGATTGCGCAGGCTCGTTGCCAGCGAAGCCAACTGGCGCTCCGCATCCAGCGTGCCGGCCGCGAACGGCGCGGCGATGACGACCCCCAGCAGAACCGCCAGGCAGGCGAGCAGCAGCAGTCCCAGCAGCGTGACCGAAAGCAGCTCCCGCCGCCCCGGGCCCGTCCCGAACAGCGGCTCGACCCAGCGGCCGATCAGCGGGTGTTCGCTCGACCACCGGATCAGGCTGCGCAGCCACCAGCTGCTGCGCCGGGCCGTGTAGACGTAGACCACGCGCGTGAGGACCGCGACGCCCCAGACGACCAGCAGGAGCACGACGAGTACGAGTACCAGCCGCCCGGCGAATTCCGCGGCCAGTTCGAGCGAGGCCCCGAACAGCAACCCCGGCAGCATGTAGATCGGCACCCACACGGCACAGGCCGGGACGGTCCCCAGCAGCATGGTGCGCGGCGGCAGGCTCATGGCGCCGGCGATCAACGCGCTGACCGGGCGGGTCGGCCCGAACAGCCGGCCGAAAAAGACCCCCTTGCCGCCGTGGCGAACGACGACGGCGCGCGCCCGGGCCATCAGATCGGGGTGGCGACGCAGCAAGGGCCAGCCGTCGATACGGTCGCGGTAGTGACGACCGACCCAGTAGCTGGTCCAGTCGCCGCCGAGCGCGCCGAAGAAGGCCGCCAGCCAGCACCACAGGAACAGCGAGACATCGCCGCTGGCGACCGCGCCGATGACGAACAGCAAAACCACGCCCGGCAGCAGCAGCCCGATCACGGCCACCGACTCGAGAAAGGCGAACACCGCCGCCATGGCGATGAGCCAGCCCGGATGGGTCTGGACCAGCTCGAAGATTCGGTCGATCAGCGTCGATTCCATGGTCGGTAGCTCGGTGCGGGCCCGTGCGAAGGGGCGTCCTGCGCCTTAGGATATGCTCTCAGTTTCGCATCGAGGAAGCACAAGGCCATGACAGCATCGCTCAACGGCAAGACCCTGTTCATCACCGGCGCCTCCCGCGGGATCGGCCGGGCCATCGCGCTGAGGGCCGCGACCGACGGCGCCAACGTGGTCGTCGCCGCCAAGACCGACCGGCCGCATCCCAAGCTGCCCGGCACCATTCACAGCGCGGCCGAGGAAATCGAGGCCGCCGGCGGACGGGCGCTGGCGCTGAAAGTCGACATCCGCGACGAGACTGCCGTGGCCGAAGCCATGGCGAAAACGGTCGACACCTTCGGCGGCATCGATGCGCTCGTCAACAACGCCTCGGCCATCTACCTGGCCCCGACGGCGGATGTGCCGATGAAACGATACGACCTCATGCACAACGTCAACACGCGCGGCACGTTTCGCCTGATGGGCTTCGGCCACCGGGTCTACAAGAATTTCGACCCGCGCGC
>CAZSGS010000278.1:0-3931 GCA_964606365.1 uncultured Wenzhouxiangella sp.
CTTCGCCGCGCGCGGGGCGTGCTCGGCCGACACGCTGCCGCCGGCGGAGAACAGGGCATAGTCCCAGCCGGTGAAGTCGAACTCGGCCAGGTCCTTGACGGTCACGGACCGACCCTTGAAGTCGACCATGCTGCCCGCCGATCGGCTCGAGGCCAGCACCGCCAGCTCGCTGATCGGGAACTCGCGCTCGGCCAGCAGCTCCAGCATGACATGCCCCACCGCGCCGGTCGCGCCGACAACGGCTACTCGATAACCTTCCTTCGCTTCGCTCATGATGTATTGTTGGTCTGTTTGAATGAAAAAATGTCCACAGATGAACACAGATAAACACAGATTGGTCTTGCCGGGAGTTCCTCAGGCAACAGTAGGCGCCTGAACTGCAAGCCCTTGGTGCCACAGGTGAGGGGAGCCGGTGGTTTTTTTATACGTTTTTATCTGTGTTCATCTGTGTTCATCTGTGGACAATTAGATTTTGAATTTGATTTTGAACTTGCATCACCCGGGAATACGCGGCGTCTGCTCGCCCACATCGCCGCACTGGGCGCGGTGGAGCAGTACGTGGTCCATGACCACCAGGGCCAGCATGGCCTCGACGATGGGCACGGCGCGAATCCCGACACAAGGGTCATGGCGGCCGGTGGTGACGATTTCAACCGGCTCGCCCCGGATATCCACGGTTTTCCCCGGCAATCTCAGCGACGAGGTCGGTTTGAACGCCACCGCGCACTCGACCGGCTGCCCCGTCGAAATCCCGCCCAGCACGCCGCCGGCATGGTTGGACTCGAAACCCTCGGGCGTAATCTCGTCGCGGTGCTCTGTGCCCTTCTGCGCCACGGAATCAAATCCGGCGCCGATCTCCACGCCCTTGGTGGCGTTGATGCTCATCATCGCCGCGGCCAGATCGCCGTCGAGCTTGGCGTAGACCGGCGCGCCCAGGCCGACCGGGACCCCGGTGGCGCGGGCTTTCACCAGCGCACCGACCGAGTCGCCCGATTTCCAGAGCTTCTTCATGTAGTCCTCGAGCGCCTCGATTCGAGATGCATCCGGACAGAAAAACGGGTTGGTGTCGATCACCGCCGCATCGAAGCGCTCGTCGCAGACCTGATCGCCGATCTGCCCCAGCCACCCCGTGATCTCCACGCCGAACTTCTCGCGCAGCCACTTCCGCGCCAGCGCCCCGGCCGCCACCCGCATGGCCGTCGCCGCGCTCGAGACCGCCACCGCCGGCAAGCTGCCGCGCACGATGTCCAACCACGCCGACCACGAGCAGTACCGCAAGCTCGACGAAACGGGCCTGAAATTCGACTACGTCGACCGCGACCTGCCGCCGCGCGACCGCCTCGCCTCGGTCTACTTCGCCCAGACCGAACACGACGAAGACCAGCCCGTCCACCTGAAGATCATCGACCCGGACGTGTGCTTCACCCGCTGCGAGGAAGAGTACGGCAACCCCTGCACCAGGTTCTGCCCGGCCAACGTCTACGAAGTAGTCGAAGACGAAGGCGGCAAGCGCCTCCAGATCAACGCCGCCAACTGCGTCCACTGCAAGACCTGCGACATCGCCGATCCCTACCAGGTCATCGACTGGGTGACGCCCGAAGGTGGCTCGGGGCCGAACTACACCAACCTTTGAGCGCCTGAAACCGCGGCTTGCGCGTACTGAGTCGGACGCCCGGTTCTCACGCCGACCATCCCGGGGCGTCAGGGTGGCTTCGTCGGCGGGTCAGCTCTCCTGCCAACTCTGTACGGCTTCCTTGCCGTATTGCTCGCGCCACTGGTTGAGGGTCCTGTGATTGCCGCCGCGGGTCTGGACCACTTCGCCGGTGTGCGGGTTCCTGTAGGTCTTCAGGGCGCGCTTGGGGCGGCTGCTCGTGATTTCCTGCAGCGTCTCGCACATGCCGGCCCGAACCGGATTGAGGCCCTCGGATGGAGAATGCGACTTGGGAGATGAGCAACGGGAGCACTTGAATGCACGTCATGGCAGCCAATATCTGTGACACATTGCACACCCTGGCCGAGAAGCTCCCCGACGGAGCGAGCTGGTAAGGATATGGCCTTGGAGGCCCATGTTCGTCAGGAAGTCGAATCCGGCCTTGATGCGGCCCGCCGTGGCGAGTTCGCCACGGGTGACGAAGTGAAATCCGCTTTTGCCAAGTGGGGCGTGCAGCTTGTCTTGCGTAGTAATGGAGTCAGGAACCCGGGTTCTGCGTGCGCACTCCCGCAGCGCCCAGGACCTGGACGGTGAAGTCGAGCAAGTCCTCGAGCCGGTGGTTGATGACATCGGTCATGATCTCGAGGTCGAGTTTTCGGTATTCGTGCATGAGTACGTTGCGGAAACCCACCATGCTTTTCAGTTGATCGGCCAGATCGGTACTGATGACGCCTTCGTGCTCGAGCAAGGCGAAGCTGTCCCGGCTGTCCTGCGGCAGCCCCAGTTTCCGGGTTCTGATGAGGTGATTGGCCATGTCGATGCACAGTTCGATGGCCCGCTGCAGGTTCATGGCGATGGCGTCCTGGCGAAGGTGGTCGCGCTCGAAAGGGACTTCGCGGGGGAGGTCGTAATATGAGCGGATCTGGCGAATACAGCGCTCGATGCTGACCTTCTTGTTGAGCAGGGTGTCGCTCATACCGGGTAGAAGCGCCCGCTGGCCAGTCCTTCGGCGAGAATGCCGGCGCGCTCTGCGTTGAGTTTCTGGTACATCGACATGACCAGCATTTCGAATTCATCGGCGGCGTCGGGATCGGCGCAGAGTATCCGCTCGCCGCTGGCGATGATTTCATTCTGGAAAACCGTGGAAACTTCCCTCAGATTGACCAGGTCCACGCTTCGACTCAAGGCCGATTCCAGCCGCTGGTGCAACGGGCTCATCGACAGCGATCCGGCACGTCGTGCCTGCAAGGGGGGCAGGAGAATGGCAATGTCGACATCGCTGTCCTTGTGCTGCTGACCGCCGACCGTGGACCCGAACAGGTAGACGGCCTGAACGCTTGGAAAAGCGTCGCGCACCTGGGCGATGATCGTGGCGTTCAAGTCCATGCGAATGAGTATAACCCGGTGATGCAGCCTCACCCTTCCCCCGATCGATGGCGCAGGACGGCTTCGAGAAGTTCGGCGGCGGCGATGTCCTTGGTGCGACCCATGCGCCTTTTCTCGTCGATGAGCGCTTCGATATTTAGCACTTGGATGGCGCCCACGCTCATTCCGATTTCCGAACTGGCACCCAGAAGATCTTCGTAACGCTGCCTGTCGCCGACAAAACCCAGGATATCCAACGGTCCGGCCCGGGTCATCAACAGTAGATGACCGCCGGCCAGGATGTCCTCGGTGGTCGGTCGAATCGTTTCGGCGTGTTCTCGGAATCTGGCCTCCAGCCGTGACAGGGCCCGCGCCAGTCGTTCGGCATTGGTCTGATCAACGCGGATCAGCGCATCGAGGTCGAACGTGGTTGTCGGCGCACCATGAATGACGGCGGCCACACCGCCCACGACGATGTATTCAACCTGGTGTTCGTTGAGTACTTCCAGGATCTCTCGAAAGCTTGGTGTCATCGCCGGACCTCAGGGAGTGGAGAAAGGCGACGCGGGATTCCAGTTCGGCCAGCCGCTCGTCGGGCGACAGGCATGAAAACCAGCGAATCAGAGAGGGGTCATGTCCCGTTTCCGAGCGGATCGCAGTGCGCGCTTCGTCCATAAGCCGAGTTTACCGCATTTGGTGGCTTTCAAAGGTTCTACGCCGAGCAAGTCCCCGAAGCAGTGAAGTGGGAGCGTCGAGTGCGGTCGGCGGGTTATGATTCGGCATTGTCCTGCGCGAAAGGTCTTGCGGCATGCCAAACACTTTCGGCCACGTCCTGACCCTGACCACCTTCGGAGAAAGCCACGGCCCGGCGATTGGCTGCGTGATCGACGGCTTTCCGCCGGGCATGGAGATCAC
>CAZSGS010000279.1:0-3931 GCA_964606365.1 uncultured Wenzhouxiangella sp.
TCATCGCCTTGGCGCCGTGACCGCCCTCCTCGGCTGGCTGGAAGATCAGGGTGACCGGGCCCGGCAAATCGGCTTCGTGCGCCTTGAGCCAGCCCGCCGCCGCCAGCAGCGTGGCGGCGTGCCCGTCGTGCCCGCAGGCATGCATGCGGCCATCGTGCTGAGAGACCCAATCAACGCCGCTGCCCTCGACGATGGGCAAGGCATCGATATCGCCGCGCAGGGCAATCGACCGCCCGGGCGCGGCCTCGGCCAGGCTCGCCACCGTGCCGGTGCCGGCACAAGCCCGCCAGGCAATGCCGAAGGCATCCAGGCGCTCGCGAATCGCCGCGGCCGTTTCGTGCTCCTCCCAGGTCAGCTCCGGCGCACGATGCAGGTCACGACGAAACGCCACCGCCTCGTCGACCATCGTGCGCCAGTTGTTCGCCAGGTGGTTCGCCACGGCCGGGACTCCCGAAAGAATCAACCCGGCAGGCACCGGGTCGAGGGAAAAAGCCAAAGGCTCCAGCAGCCGCCGAGCCCGACATCTACGCCTAGGCTAGACCCGCGATCAGCCCCCGTGCAAGCACTTTCGTTTAGGCCCAAAACAGTTGCGCGGCAAGTATTTGGCGGGGGTGAAGCAAGAACTTCTCATGGCTCCGGCGCGTAGAAGATCAGACTGAGATTGATGGCTTCAGCCAGCCTGGCCTGGCGGCGGTCACCGGTAAGAAAATGACTGCAGCCCAGCATCTCTGCCGCGGCGACATGCAGAATATCCATCGAGCGCGTTCCCAGACGGGCGCTGTGGTCCGCAGCCAGGGCTTCGGCGCGGGAATAAACGTCGTCCAGGGATTCTGCCGGGCAGTGCCAGAGGCCGGCGCGAATATCGGCATTGAAGTCGTCACTGGCCAGTTCCACGGCCTCCGGCGGCAATTCCTCGCGGAAAAGCTTCAGGCGCCAGGCATTGGCCAGTTCCAATCGATGAAGGCGCGTGAGCATGGCCGGGGGCGAAAAGCGGTTGCGCAGGGCCAGCGCCCTATCGCTGTCGGCTTCCGGCAGGTACCACTTGGTGACGATGCCGGAGTCGACATAGATCATCAAATTCGTTCCTCGCGGTCCTCGCTGATGAGCTCGCTGGCCGGTTTACCCGCGCGCATCAGCGGCGTCAGACGGCGAAGCCGAGCGGCCGAATCCGGCCAGCTCAACTCGGCCGGATCGCGCTCGGGCGGTCCAAGCTGCGCCACGACCTTGCCGCGCCGGGTGATCCGAAAACGCTCGCCCCGCTCGACCGCCTCGAGCAGGGCGGCCAGGTGATGCTGTACGTGTCGCACGTTGAATTCCTTCATGTTAGACATAATGCCTAACACCGGGGCTGCGGTCAAGCTCACAGCACGCGCTCAGGGGAACGCGACCGGGATCATCACGTTTCAGGCCGCGATACTGCCATGTTGATGCGCACTATTAATGCGCATACTATATGATGGTATCTACACGCAGTGGACGAGACCATGCCAACCACTCGAACAACCGGCCCGGCCCGAAGAGCCTGCAACCTGTCGCTGGACCGCACGCTGCTTGATGAAGCGAGAGCGCTGGGGCTGTCGATCTCCCGGGCCGCCGAAGCGGGCCTCAGCGAGGCGGTTCGCCAGCGCAAGAGCGAAATCTGGCGCGAAGAAAATGCCGATGCCCTGAAAAGCTCGAACGCCTGGGTCGAGACCAACGGCCTGCCGCTGGCGAAACACCGCCGGTTCTGATGGCACGATTCGACGTCTACCGCAATGCCGGTGGCGCCGGCTATCTGCTGGACGTGCAGTCCGATTTGCTGCAGGGCCTGAACACCCGGGTCGTCGTCCCACTGTTGCCGCCGGAGGGTGCACCCCAAGCCGCCCAGCGCCTGAATCCTGTGCTGGAAGTAGAACGTACCCAGGTCGTGATGACCACCCAGTTCCTCGCCGCCGTCGCCGATTCCGAACTCGGCCAGGCCATCACATGCCTCGAGCAGAACCGGGACGAGATCACCGCAGCGCTCGACATGCTGTTCATCGGCTTTTGATCATGCGCCCGCGTCCAACGTCAGGAGACCACCCCGGCCGTTCGCCTGGGCTACCAGGCCGGGGTGGTGGTCGTGCTATTCGAGCCGGCCCAACGGCCTGACTCGGGAACCGGGCTCATGGTCACCCGCACCACGCTTTTCGTGCCCTTGAGCGACGAAAATTCCGGGTCGTGACCGGTTGCACTCAACCGGCCGGGCGGCCTGGCCACACGAAAGCCCCTGTTGTTGTTGCGGTTGTCGCGGTTGTTCCTGTTGCGGTTGGCCGAACGCAGGTTCTGGCCGTTGTTGTTCCAGGAGCCGCCGCGCAGAACCGCGCGGCCCGTGTTCGGGCCCGATCCCCGCAAGGAGCCCTGCTCACGCATGGCGAACAAAGCCCGTTTGCCCGAAAATCGCTTTGCGCAAGGCCTCGGTCTCGCCGTGCCTGGCGTGGCCGATCCAGCTGGCAATACTGGGTTGAAAATCGGCAATTCGGTAACGACCCCGGGCATACCCGCTTGCCATGCCCCTGAGTTTGCGCGCAAAACGGTGGCCGTTGTCGTTGCGCAACTGGCGCCGGTGCGGCCAGACCCGGTAGCCAAGCACGTCCAGGCCGCAGTGCACGGGCGTGAGATGGCATTTGCGTGGATGCAGACGCAGGCGCAGCCCGGCCAGGTAATCCTCGATGGCCGTTCGCCACGACCAGAGGGTCGGCTTGTCGTCCGCCAGCAGGATGAGATCATCAACGTAGCGCAGGTAAGCACGGCATTGCAGGCCCTGCTTGACGAAATGATCGAGCCCGTTGAGATGGAAATTGGCGAAGAACTGGCTGGTCAGGTTGCCGATGGGAATGCCGCGGCGGCGCTCGAGCGGGCTGAGCAGGTCGTCGCCGGGATAGTATTCCGACTTTTGCTTCGGAAGCGGGCTGCCGTCGATGATCGTAGCCAGCAGTGCAAGAACCGACGAGTCCTTGATTCTTTTCGCCAGCTGCGCCTCGAGAATGGCATGGTCGATGGAGGCGAAGTAGCTGGCGATATCCACCTTCAGCGCAAACCGGTAACGCTTCGCCCAGAACTGGTAGCGGTCGACCGCCCGGTGTACGCCCTTGCCGCGCCGGCAGGCATAGCTGTCGTGAATGAAGGTCCGGTCCAGCGGCGGCTCGATCACGTTCATCAGGGCGTGGTGAACCACCCGGTCGCGAAACGGGGCGGCGGCGATCTGGCGCGGCTTGCGCTCGTAGATCGTGAACAGGCGATAGGGGCCGCAGCGATAGCGCTGTTCGCGCAGTTCGGTCTGCAGCTCGTAGAGCTCGTGCTCCAGATGCTGGCCGAAGCGCCCGACCGAAGGACGGTCGCGCTTGCCCGCGCGCGCCTGGCGCCAGGCCCGGTAGAGGTTGTCCCAGGCGGTCACGGCCGGCCAGAGATTGCCCAGCCGCTTCATGCCTTGACCATTTTTCCCCAGCCGCCGATCTGGCGGCCGAGCTCCACCATCAGCTTGGCGCCGTGCGCCCAGGAGCGATGCGCCACGGCCTTCGCCTCGAAGGCCAGGCGCCACAAGTGGCGAACCACCTCCAGGCGCAGGTTGGCCGCGCGCAGGGGCGCGACTTTTGCCTTGCTGTAGGCAGCCTCGACCAGCTTCTCGAGCACGAACAGCAGGCCATCCTCGATGCGGCTGCCCAGCGTGAAGCGGCGAGCTCTGGGGAACTTGTCGAGCTGCGGCAGCATCCACGCGAGCAGGCCGTGGCAGTCCTCGATGGCCCTGGGGGTATCGGCGCGCTTGCGGCCCTGGCTCGATTCGGACGGCACCATTGTTAGGCCTCGCCTGGCCAGTCGGCTGCAATCAGCGTCGATGGGGGCTCCGCCCCCATTCCCCCGGTCCGGCTGACGCCGGACGCAAAGGGTAAAAGGACAAAGTTCACAGGGAAAC
>CAZSGS010000280.1:0-3921 GCA_964606365.1 uncultured Wenzhouxiangella sp.
CGGCTGCCTGCATGGGCGATTCACCGCGCTGGTTCCAGCTCTACTGGAGCAAGTCCAACGATGTAGTGGCCAGCTTTGTCGAACGCGCGGAAAACTGCGGCTGTTCAGCCATTGTCCTCACCCTGGACACGACGATGCTCGGCTGGCGCCCGCGCGATCTCGACCTGGCCTTCCTGCCCTTCCTGCGCGGTCAGGGCATCGCGCAGTACACCAGCGACCCCGTGTTCATGCAGCAGGCCGAGGACCGCCCGGATTCCGGCCGACCGCCGGAGGCGCCGCTGAACCACCACAGCATCGCCACTGCCATCGCACAGGCGCGCAACGTGCCGGGACCCACCTTCTCCAACCTCAAATCCGGCCGCGCACGACGAGCCGTGCAGCACTTCATCGAAACCTACTCGCGGCCGTCGCTGACCTGGGACGAGCTGGGTTTCCTGAGGGAGCGCACAAAACTGCCGATCGTGCTCAAAGGCATACTTGACAGCGAGAACGCGCAGCGCGCCGTCGACCACGGTATCGACGGCATCGTCGTATCCAACCACGGCGGCCGACAGGTCGACGGCGCCGTCGCCACGCTCGAAGCCCTGCCCGATATCACCGACACCGTCGATGGTCGAATGAAGATTCTTTTCGACAGCGGCATCCGCAGCGGCGCAGATGCCTTCAAGGCACTTGCACTGGGCGCCGATGCGGTGTGCATCGGACGCCCCTACGTCTATGCGCTGGCCATCGCCGGCGAAGCGGGCGTTCGCGAGTACCTCGAAAACTTCAAGGCCGACTTCGACCTGACCACGGGACTAGCCGGCTGTCGATCGATCCAGGACATCAAGGCGCATGGTGTACAGCCGCGATGATCCGTTCGATCAGTCACATCGACCGCTGATGCAAGTCCCGGACTGGCAGTCCCCGTCAGTTTCGCAGAAGTGGCCGCTCGGGCAACCGGGGCAGCCCGGACCGCCGCAATCGATATCGGTCTCGGAGCCGTTGCGGACACGATCACCGCAGGTCGGCGCCTGACAGGACCCGGAATCACAGACGCCGGATTCGCAATCCTCGTCGCGATTGCAGGTTTTCCCCGTGGAGCAGCGCGTACACGCCAGACCGCCGCAATCGATACCCGATTCGCTGCCGTTGAGAACACCATCACTACAGGTGGGCTCCTGGCAACTACCCGCAGCGCAGACCCCTGATCGGCAGTCACCGGAACTCATGCAGCTTTTTCCCGTCGCGCAGGGTTCACAATCCGGTCCGCCGCAGTCGACACCCGACTCGCCGGCGTTGCGGACGCCGTCGCCACAGGTCGGTGCCTGGCAAACCCTTGACTCGCACACGCCCGAGGCACAGTCGCCGCCGGCTTCGCAGCTCTGGCCAGCCGGACAGGGGCCACAGCCCGGGCCGCCGCAGTCCACGCCGGTTTCCTGCCCATTTTGCACCCCGTCGCTGCATGTGGGTGCCTGGCAGATACCCGACTGGCAGATATCCGAAGCGCAGTCAGTGTTCTCCGTGCAGACTTCTCCGGCGCCATAGCGTCCAACGCCCCTCGAACGAAGGGCCACGGGCGCGGGCGCAAAGCGCTGCCGCGGCGTCAGAAGGGATCCTTCGACGTCGACCTCCAACCATCGCGGCCCGCTGTAGACGTTGCCGAAGTCGAGAGAAACCTGGAACAAGCCGTCCTCGACCTGCACGTTCGACCGCGTCAGTTCCGGACCGACCTGGTCGCCGTCGGCCTGGCTGTCATAGAGCCGAAAAGTCATATCGACCTGGCCGTTATACGGGCCTGCGGTGTCCTGCAACTGACCTTGGTAGACAATGGACGTCGAGGCCTGCAACGACGCGCCAATGGAGAGCAAGGCTGCAAGGAGGACGAGTGTAATGGCGCGATCGAAACTCATGAAATACTCCTTTTCCAGCGCGGCTCGTCGCTGAGCCCGACCCGCTGGCTACAGGAAAATGGTCACTCCGATTGAATCAAACATTTGAGCCGCCGCCGCGTCAAGCGGCAACGGTCGGCTCCGTACTGGCCGTGTTGCGCCGTCAGCCCTCCGCCAGCGGCTCGACCGGCAACTCCCAACTGTATTCGTAGCCGGTCACCCGACCGTCGTTGTCGGTGCTGATTCGATAGCCGGTGGCGTCGCCGAAACGCTCGCCATCGACGAAATAATAGTCGTTTCCGCGCTGTTCAAAGCGCATTTCCTCGACCGACTTCTCGGGTTCGCTGAAGGGAGAACCGAAATACAGATCAAACGTCGCAGCGACAACCCGGACGGCGTCGGAACGCGACTGTACCCGAAAATCCTCAGGCAGAAGCTTCACGAAACTCTCCCGTGTCCTGGGTTGATCGAAACGGTGGATGCGCAGCACCTCGCCTTCATGCACGGCCATGAACACCATGCTTTCACCGGCGTTGCGTTCACTCTCGTAGGCCACCTTCCAGATCCGGGTGGTCACCAGCTCATCGAGCGCCTCACCCTGGTGTGGCTCGACTGAGTTCACCGCCGTTACGGATTTATCGGGATGATCCAGCAGGTGCTGTCGGATGACTTGCGGCTCCTTGGCGGCCAGCGCCGGCAGCATGGCCAACACGAGGAGCGCGGCGGCAGTCGATCGAAGAGACTTGAGCACTGGACGATGCAGATTGTCGAAATCGCGTCGATGCATGAGCGAAGTAAACTCCTTTCTGCGAATTCACCCTCCCCCTACGAAGGAATCCCCGCGCTCCTGCCACCGGACCGGAAATCGCGAACTTTGACAAGCGATCACCAGCCGTCAGTCTGCGAGCCTGGCGATGAAGTGATCCAATCCCTCTCGGTAGCGCTCGGGCGACTCCAGGAAGCCGGTGTTGTGACCGCCGCGGATTTCCAGCAGCGTGCCGCGATCGCCGGCGATCTCGTGCAGGCGCTGGCCGTGCGAGAAGGGAATGATCTCGTCGTCGCTGCTGTGGACCACCAGTACGGGCAGGTCGGTTCGGCGAATGCATCCGGCGGTGTCGAAGTCCAGGCGGGAAAGCCATCTCACCGGCAGCCACCAGTAGAGTTCGGCAGCGATGTCGGGCACCGAGGTAAACACCGATTCGACGATCAGCCCGGCGGCATCGACGCGGGTGGCCAGTTCGGCGGCCACCGCGCCGCCGAGCGAGCGGCCGAACAGAATGATCTCTTCGGCGCTCACGCCCTGTGTCTCGGTCAGCCAGTTCCAGGCGGCCTGCCCATCGCGATAGAGCCCGGCCTCGGAGGGACTGCCGCTCGATCGGCCATACCCCCGGTAGTCGACGATCAGCACATCGACACCGAGCTCGTGGAAGATCTCCAGGCTCTCGAGCCGATGGGAGATATTGCCGGCATTGCCGTGGAAGAACACAACGGTGGCGCGCGATTGTTCGTGCGGCAGCCACCAGCCGTGCAGGATCTCGCCGTCGGAGGTAGGCAGTTCCACATCGCGGTATTCGAGACCGGCACGCGCGGGCGTCGCAGCCAATTCGCGTCCGGGAACACCCGGCAGGAACAGCAGGCGAGGCTGCAGGAAATAGACCAGCAGCAGCATCAGTCCGTAGGCGGCAAGCAACGTGATGAGCGCTCGAACCAGGATGTCCGATTCTCCCGTCTTTCGGTCGAGAGCCTCAATTTACCAGTATCCATCAGAACTTGCCCGAAGGGTCACGTGACGCTCGATTCCGGCACTGTGGAGGTCTGGCGCCACCCAGTTTGCTAGGCTTGGAGTCAGACAAAGCCCATATCCCGGGCGCCGAACATGCGGTCTGGTGTCCGGGGGAGGAGGTCATGATGGAACGCCGCATGGGGCTGACAGGAGAAGAATCCGATCACAAAGTCGCAGGCATTTTCGGCCACGCCGAGCGTCTGCAGGAATGTCGCGACCAACTCGTCCGTTCGATCGAACGGGTCGAACAGCGGCTCGAACCACTCG
>CAZSGS010000281.1:0-3921 GCA_964606365.1 uncultured Wenzhouxiangella sp.
CATGACATCGACCGCGCTGCTGGCACTGACCCTGATGGTCGGCGCCCCGGCTACCCTGGTGGCGGCAATGGCCGGCGTGGCGGGAATCGCCAACGCCGCGCGCGTGATCGGCTGGCAGGGATGGCGCGCCCACGACGATGCCCTGGTCTGGATTCTTCACGCCGGCTACGCCTGGATTCCGCTCGGGCTGCTGCTGATGGCCGCAAGCTACGGCACCGGCAGTCCGGCCTCGACCGTCTGGCTGCACGCTCTGGGTCCCGGCGCCATGGCTATTCTGATTCTCGGCGTGATGACGCGCGTGGCTCTCGGGCACACAGGCCGCCCACTCGAACTGCCCCGCGGGGCACTCGGCATCTATCTGCTGATCCTCCTCGCCGCCGCCGTGCGGCTGGCCACCGCGCTGGACTGGCTGCCCTGGCGCGGCGGTATCGTGTTCAGCACGGCGGCCTGGTTCGCCGCCTTCAGTCTGTTCCTGTGGCTCTACCTGCCGATTCTGCTTCGGGCGCGGGCCGACGGCCGCCCCGGATGAGCACGCCCCCGTGCGACTGACGCATCACGCCGACCTGTCCCTTCGCGTACTCATGCACCTGGCACTGAGCGGCGAGCGCCGCGTCACGATCAAGGAAATCTCCAAGGCCTTCGGCATATCCCGCAACCACCTGATGAAGGTGGCCCACAAGCTCGCGGGACTGGGCTACGTGGTCTCGACCCGAGGCAGCGGCGGCGGCATCCGGCTGGGCCGCTGCCCGGAAACCATCGTCATCGGACGAGTCGTGCGCGACATGGAACCCGACTTCGGGCTGGTCGAGTGCTTCCGCCCGGAGAACCGGTGCATCATCACCCCGGTTTGTGCATTGCCGCGCATGCTCGACGAGGCGCTGCGCGCTTTCCTGGCCGTACTCGACGGCTACACCCTTGCCGACCTGGTGACGCCCGGGGTGGCGCCGGAAATGGCCCGCATCCTTCGCATCGACATCGAATAGCACTGCCGGGTCAATAGTGCCCACCGGCCCGGCCGGGGATCGGTACAATTCCTCGCCATGGAACTGATCGACATCGGCTGCAATCTCACCCACGACTCCTTCGACGCCGACCGCGAGTCCGTCATCGAGGCCGCGCGCGAGGCCGGTGTCGTGCAGATGATCGTCACCGGCGCGACCGAAGCCGGCAGCATTCAGGCGCACGAACTGGCAGATCAATGGCCGGGATTGCTCTTTGCCACCGCCGGCGTACACCCCCATCACGCCGAAGAGGTCACCTCCCAGACACTGAGCGTGCTCTCGGAATTGCACGGCGCCGGCCGCGTGGTCGCCGTGGGCGAATGCGGCCTGGACTACTTTCGCGATTTCTCCCCGCGCCCCGCCCAGCGGCGCGCGTTCGAGAAGCAGCTCGAGCTGGCCGTCGAGTGCGGCAAGCCGGTCTTCCTGCACCAGCGCGACGCCCACGACGACTTCGTCGCGATCTTCCGGGAGTTTCGCCCGCAGCTGGCCGGCGCGGTGGTGCATTGCTTCACCGATACCCGGGAAGCGATGCTGGAGTACCTGGAGATGGACTGCCACATCGGTATCACCGGCTGGATCTGCGACGAGCGCCGCGGTCGGCACCTGAAGGATTTCGTCCACGAGATTCCCGCCGACCGCCTGATGCTCGAGACCGACGCGCCCTACCTCAAGCCGCGCAACATGACTCCGAAGATCAAGACCCGCCGCAACGAACCGCAGTGGCTGCCCTGGATCGCCGGCACCGTCGCCGCCTGCCGCGGCACCAGCCCCAATCAGCTAGCGGCCGAAACCACCGCCACGGCGCGGCGCTTCTTCGGGTTGGGGGCTTGAGCCGGTTGTCGGTGGGGGTTGCTTTGTAGGTCGTCGGTCTCACACGCGCTTACGTTCGCTGGCCAAGCGCTTCTTGCCTTCGGCAAGCCGCACTTGGCCGACTCACTGCGCTGAGGCGCAGAGTGCGCAGAGAAAAGACGAGAATAATTCAATAAAACGGCAAGTGCGGTGGATCGGGACACGCTGCTGCCATTAGCCCGCCACTCGACCCCACCAAAAGAAACGCCGGCATCAAAGGCCGGCGCTTTCCTGGTTGCTCAAAGAAGACCGGCAAGGCCGGGGTTCCCGAACACCGATTCTTTCCAACCTTCCTTCTCTCTTTTTCTTTCTTTCTCTTTTACTCAGCGAACTCCGCGGCTCTGCGCCTGTGCGTGAGGCCGTACCACCGCACTGCCACCTACTACGTCGCAGTGGCGGCCTGGCGGATGGTGGCCAGGCGGCGGGCCTGCATCTTGAGACGGTATTCGAGTTCTCGGTAGCGAGTGGTCAATTCGGTGCGGCGCCACTTGTCCCGGATGGCAGCCTTGCCGGCCGCGACGCGTTCGGCCTGCACGGCCTGCCACTGGGCAACGGTATCCCTGAACTGCTGATACTCGCGGTCGAGGACTTCGGCCCAGGTCATGGCGGACGGATCGCCGGACAGGCGTTCCTGGAGTTCGCGGAACTGCACCTGCAGCCGGGCCCGGCGGATCTTGAAGCGCGGGGTTCGCTTGAGCTCGTAGGCCAGGCCCAGCCAGGACGCAGCCGCGATCAGCCACTTGCCCGGATCGAACTGCCACCAGCTGATGCCGTTTCGATAATCGGCCTGGAAGGCGTGGTGGAAATTGTGATAGCCCTCGCCCCAGGTCAACAGGGCAACCACGCCGCTGTCGCGCGCGGTATTCTCGAGGTTGTGCGTACGCTTGCCCAGCGTATGGGCGAGCGAGTTGATGAAGAAGGTGCACTGCTGCGAAAACGCCAGCCGGAAGGCACCCGCCAGCAGGACCATGCCGACAATATCGCCGACCATCCAGCCGAGCAACAACGGCAGGCCGAGGTTCATGCTCCAGGTCAGGGGCCAGTAGTAGCGATGCTGCCACATCACGATCGGATCGCGCTCGAGATCCCGCACCTGGCTGAAGTCGATCTCGCTGGTCGGGTAGCGACGCAGCATCCAGCCCATGTGCGCATGCCAGAAGCCGGTCTTGATCGAATGCGGATCGCGATCTTCGTCATCGACATGGCGATGGTGAACCCGGTGACGCGCACACCACACCAGAATGGAGTTCTGCAGCGACTGGCCACCGAAAACGGCGAAGAACAGCCTCAACGGCCAGGCGGCCTTGTAGGTGCGATGCGACCACAGGCGGTGGTAGCCGGCGGTGATCGACAGGCCGCTGAGCACCCAGAATATGCCGGCGAACAGCCAGGTCCAGGCGCTGAAACCGTACGCGAAGCCCCAGGCGGGGGCCGCGACGAAGCCAAGCAGGACGATGGCGACGAAGAACGTCAGGTTCTCGTAGACCAGGCCAGGCTTGTCCTGGCGAGTCTTGTCCTGGCGAGTCGGGGCTTGGTGGGTCTTTTCTTGAGTCATTCTCGGAGTCGTTTCCCTGGCGGCGGCGCGCCCACCCGGATTGCGGGCGGGCGACCGAAACCTGTAAATCATTTGAAGAATTTGATGGATAGCGGATACGGCCAGACTTCGCCTTCGGACGCCTTGACGCCCCCGATGATCGGAAAGATCAGGCTGAGCAGGCCAAGCGCCATGAGCACGAGGATGCCAAGACCGAAGGCCAGAATGAGTATCCCGCCGATGATGCCGTAGATGAACGCACTGATCATCCAGTTGAAGATCACGTAACCGTGCGGCTGCAAGCCCGGCAGGTGATCCTTCTTGAGGATGTAGATGATGATCGGCACGATCAGCCCTGCCATGGGCACGATCAGGCCCGAGAGCATCGACAGGTGCAGAATCATCGCCCAGGTGTTGGTTTCCTTGTCGTCGGCCGGGGCGTCGGACTCGGGTGAGTACTCTTCGTTCATCGCGGGCTCCTGGTCATTCGCATTGGCTCGGGCAACCTACTGGTTCTCGGTGGCGACCGAGATGTTG
>CAZSGS010000282.1:0-3913 GCA_964606365.1 uncultured Wenzhouxiangella sp.
GAATCGGCCGACGTCGCCCAGAACTCGGTCGAGATCGCCAACCGCGGTGCGGACATGGTGCGCCAGACGATTTCCGGCATGGACAGCATTCGCGACCAGATCCAGGAAACCTCCAAGCGAATCAAGCGACTGGGTGAATCCTCGCAGGAAATCGGCGACATCGTCGAGCTGATTAATGACATCGCCGAACAGACCAACATCCTGGCCCTGAATGCCGCCATTCAGGCCGCCTCGGCCGGCGGTGCCGGCCGCGGTTTCGCGGTCGTTGCCGACGAAGTTCAGCGACTGGCCGAACGCGCCACCAACGCCACGCGCCGCATCGAGGCCCTGGTGCAGACGATTCAGGCCGACACATCCGAGGCCGTCACCTCGATGGAACAGACGACCTCGCAGGTTGTGTCCGGTGCCCGGCTGGCCGAGGATGCCGGCGAGGCCCTGGAATCGATCGAGAACGTGTCGAACGACCTCGCCGGCCTGATTGCCCAGATTTCCAAGCAGGCCCAGACCGAGTCGAAGAACGCCACGCGCATTGCCGAGATGATGAACTCGATTCGCGACATTTCCATCCAGACGACGGAAGGCACCGGCCAGACCGCCAGGTCGGTGGCCAACCTTGCGGAGCTCGTGCGCGACCTGCGCGACTCGGTGGCTGACTTCAAGCTGCCCGAAGACGAGGAATGATCGACCGCCGGCAGCGGGCGTCGACGACGCCCGCCTGACGGCTACCGGAGACCCAATTTCATGCGTTGCAGCCCGCGATACAACTTGCCGACATGAGCAGCTCGAGCACTCACCAGTCTCTGCAGTGGACTCGTCCGCTGATCGACGAACTCGGCCAGGAGATCCTACAGGCGGTCGAGCGCTGGAGCGAGGGCGGCACCGATCGCGACCCCGCCGATCTCGACGGCGCCATCGAGGCCTGCCGCCGCATCGCCGGCAGCCTGTCGGTGCTCGAGTTCGAAAGCGGCGACCTGCTCGGCGAAGCCATGGCCGATGCCCTGGAAGCCGTTCGCAAGGACGACTTCGGGCGCGAGGAAGAAGCGCTCAACGCGCTGATGGAAGCGACTGCAACGCTTCCCGACTACCTCGACTACCTCGAAAGCACCCAGCGTGACGCACCGCTGGTCCTGTTGCCGACGATCAACAATCTGCGCACGGCCATCGGCGCCAAGCCCTACGACGAGGCCGAATTCTTCAAGCCGGCCGTCGATCACGTCGAACTGCCGGAAGGCGAAGAAAGCGCTTCGGCGGGCGAACTGCGCCGCACATACCAGCAGGCACTGGGTGGCTTCCTCGTCGACAACGGCAACCAGGAATCGCTCGATGCCCTGACCCGAATCGGCCTGTCGATGCGCGATGCGCCTCACCTGCCCGCCGCCGCCCGTCGCACCGGCTGGGCGGCTGCCGCCGTGTCGGCCTCGCTCGCTGCCGGCGACCTGCAAGGTGGGCCGGCTGTCGCGCGCCTGTACGCGCGGCTCGACGCCCTGCTCAAGCGCCTGGCCGAGGGGGGCGCGGACATCGACGAGACGGCCGACGGCCTGTGCCGGGCCTTCCTGTTCAATCTGGCGATCAACCGGCCCGGCAACGAGATCGCCACGCAGGCCTGGACCGCGTTCCGGCTCGACGAACACGCGCCGGAAGCAGCCGGGCAGGCGCGCGCTTTCCTGGCGGGGAAGAACCGCGGGCTGTTCGCCGCCGTCACCCAGGCGGCGCGCGAGGACCTGGCCCAGATCAAGGACACCCTCGGCAGCCAGCTCGAGCGCTCCGCCGATCCCGACCTGCTCGAGAAGCAGACCGAGTTGCTGGGGTCGGTGGGTGAATCACTGGCCATGCTCGGACTGGAGAACCTGGCCGAACGCATTCGCACCCAGGCGAGCCGCCTGTCGCAGATCGGATCGGATCCGGAGGATCCGGCCCTGCTCGCTGTCGCACGCGAGCTGCTGGTGGTCGAATCCCAGCTCGAGGAGAACATCGGCACCATCGAGGCGGAAAGCGACCGGGAAGACGAGGATGTCACCGGTACCCTGCTGCCGCCTTCGGAATGGCGTCGCGTGCTCCGGCAGGTCTTTCACGAAGCCGGGGAGGATCTCTCCCACGCCAAGAGCCTGCTCGACGCGCTCAATCGCGGCAAGGCCGAGCCCGATGCCGCCCGCGAGGCGCGCGACATGCTCGATCGCATCGCCCATGTTCTCTACATGGCCGAGCTCGACGACGGGGCGGCCATGCTGCACGCCGCCACGCGTCTCATCGAGGTGCGCCTGATCGACAGCGACGAGGCCCCCGAGTCCGAACTCGAAACCCTGGCCGAAGCGCTGACCGTATCGGAGTTCTACTTCGACGCCCAGACACGCCTCGCCGAGAAGGGCCGCACTTACTTCGCCAACACGCGCGAGCGCTTGATCGAGTTGGGCTACTGGCCCACCGATGACGGCGAGGCCCTCGCCGACTCGGAACCCCTCGAAGCGCAGGCACCGCCTGAAAGCGCGGAGGAAGCGCCGGACGAGGCCGCTTTCGTCGAGCCCGCTTCCGGCGAGGAAGAAGCGGCCGAATCATCCGCTCCCGACTTCGAAACGGCGTTCGAGCTGGACGACCACTTCGACATCGCCGAGGACCTCGACAGCGATTCGCAGCCCGACCGGCCCGAACCGGCGGACGCCGACGATGCGGCGCATGCCGACTCGCAAGCGCCGAGCGAGCCAGACCACGAGCAAGCAAGCGGGGCAGACGCCGAAGCCCCGCCGGAGACGCGGGAATCCCCCGCGCCATCGTTTGGCGACGACTTCGGCATGGATGACTTCGACATTGTCGAGATCTTTCTCGAAGAATTCGACCAGGAACTCGACACGCTCAAGCAAGCCTTGCCCAAGTGGCGTGAGGAGCCGGACAACAACGATACGCTCACGACGATCCGGCGCTCGTTCCACTCGCTCAAGGGCTCCGGAAGAATGGCAGGCGCCGATGAAATCGGCGAGTTCTCCTGGCAGATCGAAAACCTGATGAACCGGGTGATCGAGGGACAACTCGAACCCGACTCGGGCGTCATCGACCTGGTTGCCTCCGCGGTGGACATGCTACCGAGCATGCGCGCGCGACTCAGTGGTGAAGGTCAACAGCCCTACGACGAAGCCGCCTGCGCGGCGCTCGCCGAGAACGCCGAACAGGTTGCCTCGGGCGAAGCGATGCCTGCGGTCGCGGCGGCAGCCGCCACCAACGCCGAACTGGAGGGCCTGGATCCGACCCTGATCGAGCTGATGGTCAAGGAGCTTTCGGAGAATCTCGAGACCCTCGACGACTGGGTCAAGCAGGCGCAGGAAGCCGACATGCCGCAACCGGTGGACAGTCGCCTGGTTCGCGCCGTGCACACCATGAAGGGCACCATGCGACTGGCGCCCATCGGCAACGAAAACGACGCCGCCCAGATCTTCGAGCAGTACCTCGAAGAACTGGCCCATACCGGGGATGCGCCCGACGATTCAGGCCTGAAGGCCGTGCTCGCCTGTCAAGAGCTGTTCCACAAACGACTCGATCGTCTGCAGGGCAAGGACGTTGACGAATCCGAGTTCGAGACATCGGAGATGTCGGCGGAACTGCGACGACTGCACGGCCTGGCCTATCGCGATCGGACCGAGTCGTCCCAGCCGCCGCTCGAAACGCCGGCCAGAACCGAAGAGGCCGCGGACGAACCCTTGTTCAGCTCCGAAGCCGACGAGGCCGATTTCGGTGAAGGCGACGAGGACTTCTTCGGGCTTGAGGAAACGGCTGAAGAAGCCGCCGCCGAGGCCGAGGAAGCCATGGCGCCCGAAGCGACCGAAGGCACCCTCGACGACCAGGCACCCGACCGGGAAAGCGCCGAGACCGAAGACGCGGCCCAAGCAGAGGGCGAAGACGAGACAGAGGCAGAAGCCGAAACTGA
>CAZSGS010000283.1:0-2354 GCA_964606365.1 uncultured Wenzhouxiangella sp.
TGGCGACGCGCGCGCCGTGGCCGGCCGCGATGCGGGAGGCGCGAACGCCGCCGGAGCCGGCGCCGATCACGAACAGGTCATAGTCATGGCTTGGCATTAGTCGATCCAGTCGCGGGTTTTGGTCTTGCGGGTTTGATTCAGGTCATGCCGCCATTGCGGCAGACGGTAAAATACTACGCCAACAGTCCCTGCATTCGGTCAATATCCGCGATTCGATGAATACGCACGCCGCCAGCCAGACGCCGGAGGAACTGCTACGGGCCTTTTCGGCCACCGAGTACCGGGTACGTATCGACGGCGCGGAGCACGTCCTGCACCCCGGCCGGGCGCATGCAGCCCTGGACGCGGCACTCGACAAGCGCAACTGGGCCGTGTTGACCGCCTTCAACCCCCAAGCCCGGCGGCTGGCGGAGACGAACAATCGGCGGCGCCAGCGACAGCTCCTCGACACCCTCGCCGATTGCGGGCTCGAAACCCATCCGGCGGTCAACCACGACCCGGGGGCGACCTGGCCCGACGAACCGGCCGTATTGATCGTCGACATCGCTTCGGCACACCTCGACGATCTCGCCCGCGCATTCGGCCAGGCCGCGGCTGTCACCGGGCGTGTCGGCGAAGCCGCCCGCCTGCGCCTCTACGGCCGCGACTGGCCGCGATCCCTGCCCGAATGGGCCGGCAGGGTCGAATGAGGCGTACGCTGCTGGCAACCCGCCGGGCCACCTTTTCGCGCGCCGGCGAGCCGGTTTTCGAGCCGGTCGACCTGTCGCTCGGCGGCGGACGAGCGCTGGTCGTTCGCGGCGCCAACGGCTCGGGCAAGACAACGCTGCTGCGCATGCTCGCCGGCATCCTGCGTCCATCCGACGGAACGGTGGAACGCCACGCGCCGATCAGCTTCCTCGGCCACCTGGCCGCGGTCAAGGGCGAACTCAGCTGCCGCGAGAACCTGGATTTCCGCCGTCGCTTCAACACCGTCGCCAGCGGCATGACCAGCAACCGGGCGCTGGCGCGCGTCGGCCTGGCCGGCCTTGGCCTGAGACCCGCGCGCGCGCTGTCGGCCGGGCAAAAGCGCCGGCTCGGCCTGGCCTGCCTGCTGGTCGCACCCGCGGCGGTCTGGCTGCTCGACGAACCCTATGCCAGCCTCGACGACGAGGGCTGTGCCCTGGTCGACGCCCTGCTGACCGAACAGCTCGGGCGCGACGGTTCGGTGGTGCTGTCCACCCACCAGCGCCAGCCCGCGATCGACGCGCCGACCGATACGCTCGTCGTTGAGCGCCACGCCGGGGAGGAAGGATGATCGCGCGGATGACCGCCCTGCTCCGGCGCGACCTGCGCCTGGCGCTGCGCCACGGCGGCGAGTCGCTGATGCCGTTGATCTTCCTTTTCGCGGTCATCATTCTCGTGCCGCTGGGCGTTGGCCCCGGCCCCAACCTCCTGGCCAGTATCGCGCCCGGCATGATCTGGGTCGCCGCCCTGCTCGCCAGCCTGCTCGCACTGGAACAGCTGTTCCGCCCGGACCTGGAAGACGGCACGCTGGAACAGTGGTGGGTGGGGCCGGGCTCGCCCGCGGCCCTGGTGGTCACGCGCCTGTTCAGCCACTGGCTGATCACCGGCGTGCCCGTGATCGTCTTCGCCCCGCTGGCGGCGCAAATGCTCTACCTTCCCGACGCGGCAGTCGGCACGCTGATGCTGAGCCTGTTGATCGGCACGCCGATTCTCAGCCTGGTCGGCGGGCTCGCCAGCGCGCTGACCCTGGGAACGAACCGCGGCAGCGTCCTGTTGTCCATCCTGGTGTTCCCGATGGTGGTTCCGGTACTGATCTTTGCCACCGGGGGCGTGGCCGCGGCCGCTGAAGGTCACCCCGCGGGCGCGCACCTGGGGCTGCTGACAGCGCTGTTGATCCTGGCCGTCACGCTGGTTCCCCTGGCCACCACCGCTGCACTGAGGTTGAACGTCGAATGATTTTTCATCGCCTGAAGGTCGGCTTTCACCGGCTCGGCTCACCGCCGACCTTCCACAAGCTGTGCCGGGTGCTTGCACCCTGGCTCTGGGGCGCGTTTGTCGTATGCGCCGCGATCGGCCTCTACCAGGCCTTGTACGTCGTTCCGCCCGACTACCAGCAGGGCGACAGCTACCGCATCCTGTTCATCCACGTTCCCGCCGCCTGGCAGGCCATGGCCGGCTACGTGATCATGGCCATCCTGGCGGCCATCGCCCTGGTATGGCGTATCCGGACGGTCGAGATCATGACCATGGCCGCCGCCCCCGTCGGCGCGGCTTTCACCGCGCTGTGCCTGGCCACCGGCTCGCTCTGGGGCAAGCCGATGTGGGGCACCTATTGGGTGTGGGACGCGCGC